>DASQUN010000841.1:0-3190 GCA_035641275.1 Candidatus Udaeobacter sp.
GACGGATTTCACTTCAACCCTGGGCTCGGCTCGGCTGCGACGGCGCTTTTCTGCAGCTTCGGGGCCTCGAGGGCATCACCGGGGTCTACGTCGGTAGAGTCGCTCCCGGGACGATGACCGAACCCGAGAAGCATCTGTACGAAAAAGTCATTTACATCGCTCAAGGCGAAGGCGTCGCGGAATTCCAGCAGCGCGGACGCGTGCCGCAGTCGATCAGTTGGAAGGCTGGAAGCCTTTTTTCGCCGCCGTTGAATGCGACCCATCGGCTCATCAATCACTCCCAAAACCCTGCTATCTTTGTCGCGGTGACCACGGCGCCGATGGTTCTAGACCACTTCCACAACGAAAAATTTGTTTTTAACAGCGACTTTACATTTTCGGACCGTTATGATGGGGAAGGCGATTATTTCAATGTAGGCGATCAGCGCTATCTCGCGGCCAACAACCAACAATGGATCTGGGAAACCAATTTTATTCCCGATGCCCGCAAAGCCACCATCGACGCGCAGGAACAAAAGGGGGCGGGCGTGAACATTACCCAATTCGAGATTGCCAGTAACACACTGATCGGCCATCTTGCCGAATGGCCCGTCGGGCGCTATCACAAAGCGCATTACCACGGCGGCGGCGCGGTCCTCGTTATCCTTCGGTCGGAAGGCTACTCACTGATGTGGCCCAACGAGTGGGGAACGCGCCCGTATGAAACGGGCTATGGCGATCGGGTCGTCAAGGTCAGCTGGGCACCCGGCAGCGTCTTTAGTCCACCGACGAATTGGTTTCATCAACATTTCAACACCGGCGCGGAGCCGGCGCTTCAGTTAGCGCTGCGCTGTGGAAGTCACAAATTTCCGTTGGGCATTCGAGTCGCGGCCATTCGCGCCGGCGTCTATACGTCGGTGAAGGAAGGCGGAACGCTCATCGAATATGAAGATGAGGATCCAGAGATTAGGCGCACCTACGATGCCGAATTGGAGAGGCGCGGCATCGCTCCGGATATGAATTACGACGCTGCAGTCAACCACGATTGAGGACGGCCGAGCGGTTGCCGAGCATCACCGCGTCGGAGGCGGTAAATGAGTGAAGAATCCGAAGTCATGAGACGAGAGGTGACGTTCGACAGAACGTTGCCTTCTTCGACATGGCGTTTTCATATGCCGTCGGTTCCGATGGCGATTTTGCTCCTGGTTGTCGGATTTCTTGTGCTTACTCCACTGGCCTTGATGATACTGAACAGCTTTCAAATCGCTCGCCCCGGCCAACCGATCGTCTGGGGTTTGGATGGCTGGATCAAGGCCTTTAGCACGCCGGGCATTATAAAAGCGATGAGCAACACCTTTACGTTGGCGCTTACGCGGCAGGTGATCGCGCTTTTTATCGGAGCGTTCTTTGCCTGGCTGATCGCTCGCACCGACATGCCCATGAAGGGGTTTCTGGAGTTTCTTTTTTGGCTGTCTTTTTTCCTTCCCGCCTTGCCGGAAACCATGGGCTGGATTCTCCTGCTCGATCCCAAGTATGGCCTGCTCAATCAGGGGCTCATGGGACTCGGCGTCTTAAGCCAACCGTTGTTTAACATCTATTCTTTTTGGGGAATCATTTGGGCGCATCTTGGCGGCACCGTCAGCGTCAAGGTCATGCTGCTGGCTCCGGCCTTTCGGAACTTGGATGCGGCTTTGGAGGAATCTTCACGCATCTCCGGGGCAAGCGGCTGGCATACCTTCTTTCACATCATCGTTCCCATCATGATGCCGGCCATTCTGGTCACCACCATTCTTGGGATCATTCGGTCGCTAGAGGCTTTCGAGATCGAGCTGCTTCTAGGCACCCCCATTGGTTTGCAGGTTTACTCAACGAAGATCCATGAGCTGGTGACTTGGGAGCCGCCGCAGTTCCCGCCTGCGATGGCCTTGAGCACGGTGTTTCTGGCGGTTCTGTTACTGTTGGTCGCCTTTCAACGTATCTACATCGGCAAAAAGAGCTACACCACGGTAACGGGTCGGGGCTTTAGTATTCGCCGAACGCAGCTGGGCCGGTGGCGCTATCCGGCGTTCGCCCTGGTGTTGACGTTTGCATTGATCATCACGGTAATTCCAACGGTGCTCTTATTGACGGGAACTTTCATGAAGTTGTTTGGTTTCTTTGCCATCGCGGACCCATGGACTCTCGACAACTGGCGCCAGACCCTTGACGACCCCGTGCTCCTCCGATCTTTGGGAAATACGCTGGCTATCGGCCTGGGTTCGGGCTTGGTCGGTGTTTTCTTCTATTCGATCATCGCCTATTTCATTGTGAAAACGCACTACCGGGGCCGATGGTTACTCGACTTTCTTTCGTGGCTTCCCTGGTCGATTCCCGGGATCCTTCTCGGTGTGGCGCTGCTCTGGACGTTCCTGCAAACAAAAATCTTCTTACCGATTTATGGAAGCATTTACATCTTGATGATCGCCATGGTGATCAAGAGCATGCCTTTTGGCACGCAGCTGGTGAAGAGCGTGCTTTTGCAACTGGGCAACGACTTGGAAGAGGCTTCTAAAGTCTGCGGGGGCACCTGGTTCGATACTTACCGACGCGTGGTGCTTCCCCTAATCTTTCCCGCGCTGGTTACGGTGGGGTTGGTTGGTTTCATTTCTGCGGCGCGGGATATTAGCACGGTCGTGTTGCTGGGAAGCGGCAGATCGCGGACCCTGTCCTTGCTAATGCTTGATTTTGCCGCGGGAGCTGAGTTCGAAAAAGCGACGGTCGTGGCGGTCATGGTGGTTGCGTTGGTCGTTGCGGCGGCCTTGACGGCACGTATTTTTGGCGGGCATGTAGGCGTTCGAGAATAGATCAATCTCAGAGAGTGATGATAATGGATGAAGCTTCGCGCAAAAGATACGCCCGCAAATCTGCGTTTCTCGAATGGTGTGACAAAGACGGCCTTTCGGTAATCACGGGTTACGGGGTTGACGATTTGAAGACCGCGCCGCTGGAGTATTGGGACCGGCTCGGCGGGCCGGCAGCCTATTGTCACTTAGAGGGCTCCCAGGGTTTCGTAGGGGTTCTGATCGTCGAGATCCCGCCGGGGAAGAGTTTGAAATCCATCCGGCACCTATACGAAGAACAGGTGCTGATACTATTCGGCCGCGCCGCGACTCAGTTTTGGAGTGACTCGACGAAAGAGCCCATCACACTCGAATGGCAACCCGGGAGCCTT
>DASQUN010000842.1:0-6383 GCA_035641275.1 Candidatus Udaeobacter sp.
GTAAGGCGCCATAGCTCGTGGCCGTCGATGGCGACGAGATCTGACCAGTGGCCTGAATCGTCCACCAGCCGGTAGAATCGCGCCCAACCTTTGTCGTGTAGCTCGCCGAGAGCCTTTGATCTGAAAAAGATGCTCAAGCTATAGCTGAGCAGCCCTGAACCTTCATAATGCGTGTTCAATGCTTTACGCACGAGTCCGTCGAAACCATCGCAGCCGATAAGATAGGCGGCCCCGATGGTTTCACTGTCGCCCGAGTCGAGAGATGTTAACCGAGCGTGCACGCCGTCAAGGCCGGCTTCGAACGACTCGACCTCGGTGCGAGGGCGCAGAGTCACCGACGGAAGCGACGCCGCACGGCGGAACAGAATGGGATCGAAAAAAATTTGCGGGCACTGCCGCGGGCCCTCGGGCGTGTAACCTAAATCGCCTCGCTCCGCATAGGACGCAAATTTCTGCCGGAAAATCTCATGTCCGACCATGGTGGTGACGTAGATGAAGTCTCCGGGATGGGTTTCTGGCCAACCGGCCTTCTTGACCTCCTCGGCGATATCCCAGCGCCGGCAAAATTCCATCGTGCGCGTGGAGACCTGGCTCATTTTGGGCACGGTAACGTTGCCGTCGCCGCGCTCGATGAGCATGCATTCGATGCCCCGGGAGCCGAGCTCGACAGCGAGAGCGAGCCCAACGGGTCCACCACCGCAGATGAGAACTGGAACTTGCAATGCCGTCATTCAAATCGTTCCGCGGACAAATAGCGAAGTGATGTCGGGCTCGCGCTTCATCAGACCTTGTTCGATTTGATAGCGATTCGAAAGTTTGAGGCTGGTCATTTCCGTCGGCCCGAGAACTTAGGCGTAGGGATCTTCGCCGAGCACGTCTTTCTTCTCTCTGCGGGGCGAAAAAACGGAAATGGAGCACCCGCGTATTTCGCAATCCGTCAATAAAGAATTATTTCGGGTCAGTCAAGCTTGCGACGGTAGTCAGCTTCAAGAAATCCGACGTTGTGATTTGGACAGCGGCTGAGTGTAAAGACCAGGGTCCGTCGCGCGGCAAACCGGCTAGTGTTTGCACCTTCGAAATGAAATAGATAAAGCCAAAATGAATGCGAGGGAAACATGGCTTATCTAAGATTGCGAGACGCAGAAATTTACTACGAAGTTTATGGCGAAGGACGGCCCTTTCTCTTTTGTAGCCCCACGGGCGTTGATGGGCAGTGCTGGAAAGCCTACCAGGTTCCCGAATTTTCCCGCGACCACAAGGTCATCATCTTCGATTATCGCGGCACGGGCAGGTCGAGCAAGACGGTGATGAAGTACACAACCGCGATGTTCGCTGCCGACGCGGCAGCGATTCTCGACGAATTGGGTGCCGAGGAGGCGATTGTCTGCGGTCATTCTAACGGCGGAAGAGTCGTCCAGACTTTAGCCTTGGATTACCCGCCGAAAGTGAGCAAGCTCATCCTCGCTTCGAGTGGATCGTCGTTCTCGGAGACCAAAGGCATTCCGTTGAAGCTCTGTCAGGGTATGATTGAAAAGGGATTTGACAGATATGTTCGTGAGCACACGATCGAAACCGGCTGGACACCCGAATATGTTGCGTCGCATCGAGACGTCGTCGACAAATTTCTCGAAGTCAGGATGGCCGGAATTGCCCCTTTGCCCTGTTACCTCCGCCATGTCTTAGCCAGGCAGGAGCATGACACGAGCTCGCGTTTGAAGGACATTCGGATTCCTACCCTAGTGCTCATCGGAGAAGACGAGCATGCCGCAACCAGCGATCTCTCGCACCGCGCCAGCGCTGAAATTCTAAGGCGCGAAATCTCGCATGCGAAGTTCGTCGTTCTGGCGGGCCAAAGACATCACTACTTTGTCAGTGACCCGGTCGCGGTCCACAATGCGATTCGGGAGTTTATCGCGTAAGAGAGTCCTTAACGGACCAACAAAATTGAGTATCCTAGCTCATAAGAAAGTATTTGCCTCTTCACAGTCAGTTTCACAAAGTCTAGTACTGACGCAGTTTAGAATCAGATCCTTCACGGAGTTTATCCTGAGCGAAGCCGAAGGGTTCAGGATGACAACTCCGATCAACTGTCATTCTGAGCGCGAGCGAAGAATCTCTGTTGCGGCAAGCTTGCTGAAAGGCCGCGCTGGCCCACCAAAATGAGTCACTACCTACAAACCCGTTTGGCTATCACACGCGCCGTTCGTGAAGATACCGCGCGTTGCGTAAAACCTGCCCCGGGGTGGCGCCAGAAGGCTGTTCGTGATCGAACACGACTTCGCCGTTGACGGCCGTGTAATGAATGCCATCGGCGAGCACGCGCATTCTCCAGCCGTTGTTCGGAAAGTCATGGACGATTTCTTGTCTTCTGGGCCTGACCGTGTTCGGATCGAAGACGACTAGATCGGCCGCCAAACCGGGCCGCAATAAACCCCGGTCGTAGATTCCATAGGCCGAAGCGGAATCGAAGGTGAGGCGCCGGACGGCTTGCTCGAGCGACATGATTCCTTGTTCGCGCACCCAGTAACCCAGGAGTCTCGTGCTGTAGCCCACTTCGGAATGATACTGGACGTGCGCGCCGCCGTCGGACAAACCGACTACGGTATAGGGACTGTTGAGGATTTCGGCGACAGAATCGCGATCGGTATTTCTATGGCAAAATCCAAAGACCGTATTGAGCTCTTCCTGCACCGCCAAATCAAGAAATGCCTCTAACGGCTCCTTACCCTGTATCGCGGCAATCTCCGCAACGCTCTTGCCCTTTAGTTCGTTATTTTGAGATTGCGCAGGCTCATCGACCATGAGTATGTCCCAACGCTTGTTAAAGCCGTTATCCGGAACTTCGAGATCCGCGCGCAGCTTCGCGCGAATCGCCGGATCATTGTACATCCGGAGCTTCTCCTCGTCCGAGACCTGCATGATGCTCAACCAGTTGGGCATCTGGCGGAAGAACTGTGAATTTTTCATATTGAAGAGGATCACGGCGCTGTTTGGAGTGCAAAGCGGCACAGCTCGGGTCCCTTGTTTATAGCGCTCTTCTACCAGGGACAGGTGTTGTCTCCACCGGGTCGGCGCGTACAAGCTGTGGGTAATGCTGTTGTAAATCACCGGACGGCCCGAGACCTCGGAAAGCCGGCTCATCAAGCCTTGCTTGAGCTCAGGACCGGCGCCGCCACCGCTCTGCATGACTCCCGTGCCTAGCTCTTGAAGCACTTCCGCCAGTGCAAACATCTCCGCCTCCGGAGCAAACACGGCTGGGATCAACTTGCCGTGCACGTCTAGATGACTCATGTTCCGCGAGACCGATAACCCAAGGGCGCCGGCCTCCAGCGCCTCGCGTAGGACTCGTTGCATGATCGCGAGCTCGCCCTCTGTAGCGGCGCGCTCTTGACTCGCTTCTCCCATCGCATAAAGCCGCACTGCCGAGTGGCCGACCAAGGTGCCCACGTTGATGCTCAGACGTTGGCCGATGGACTCCATGTACTCGGGAAATGTCTCCCAGTTCCACGGCACAGCCGCGCGCAAGATGTCCATGGGAATAGCCTCGACTTCGGAAAGCATGCCGGCCAATGTTTCGTGGTCGTTGGGCTTGACCGGCGCGAGCGCCAGCGAGCAGTTGCCGATGATGACCGTGGTGGCACCGTGATAGCAGGAGTAGGTGCACAGCGGATCCCAAGTTACCTGAGCGTCATAGTGACAATGATTATCGATGAAGCCGGGCGCAACGACGTTTCCGTCAGCATCGATGACCCGCTTGGCCGGTCCGCTTAAACGGCCCAACTCGACGATCTTGCCACCGCTGACCGCGACATCACCACGAAACGAGGGCATGCCGGATCCATCGACGATGCGACCATTTTTTACGAGCAGGTCATAGACCATGATTGTTCTCCCTCCCGTTAAAAGTGAGCCTGACGTGAGTCAGCCATACCACCGCCCGTGAAAAACTGTCAATGCCTGTCGTTGACACGATCTGTGGATCGGCATATCTGTCGTCGCGTATCAACTAAATTATCCCGGATCCCGCAGTTAAGAAGTGAACGAGGGGCAAACCTGGAGGAGCGAAGACATCGGAGTGTTCAGTTTCAAGGTCTTTTTGGCGCCGGCTCGCCGCCTCCATTTGCGTAACGTCGTTACGCACGGCACTAACCTGCCGCCTTCTCAGAGGAAGAACGTATTGTCTTCGCTGCGGAAGGTTTGCTCCTTGTTCATCGCTTCCCGCAACTGCAGAATCCGGGATTATCGGAGCGCGTATGACGCCAGAATGCTCGATCACAAAGATTCCGGTCCTGCTGTTTCTCATCTGGTTTTCCGTTCTCGCTTCGGTTGCGCTCGGCGCGGCGCCTAATGAGGCCTTGTTAAAGGCCAAGCAAGAGGCTGAGTCCAATGGCTACATCTTTGTCACCAGTCGCGACGAGATAGTTGCCAAGGCTAAGAAGGAGGGAAGGTTGCGCGCTCTGAGCGGCCTGAGCACGCCCGCGATAAAACCGATGATCGCGGCTTTCAAGAAAAAATATCCCTTCATCGACACTTACGTCGAGGAGATAGAAGGCACCGACGCTTATCAACGTTTTCTTCTAGAGCTGAAAGCGGGGGTATCAAAAGGATGGGATTCTACTTACCTCCCGTATGATAACTACAAGGCGTTTCTTCCCTATCAGATGAAGATCGACATCTTTGGGATGATCTCTGCGGGGATCTTGAACATACATCCAAGAATGGTGGATCCGGTTAACCGCAACACCGTCTCCGCCAATACCATCGCCAACGTCGCCGTCTACAACCGGAAACTCATTGCAGAAGAAAAGGTCCCGACCAAATGGGAGGACTTTCTCAAGCCGGAATTTAAAGGAAGAAAATTTATGGCGGAGATCAGGCCGAGCTCGGTAGCCGCGCTGGTGCCGGCGTGGGGACTAGAAGCCACGCTGGACTTCGCCCGCAAGCTTGCCGCGCAGGACCCTGCATGGGTCAGAGGTGGTACGAGAGCCATCACCACGCTTCAGGCGGGAGAGTTCCCCCTATGTCTCGCTGTGCAGTCAAGTAGCATAAAGAGGGTTCAAGCAAAGGACCCCACGAACATCGTGGCCTACAAGATCGTCGAACCCGTTCCGATCCGTGTGGTGTCGAGAATCGATGGCATTTTGCGGACGGCTGAGCATCCGTACGCCGCTCTACTGTGGTTGGAATTCCACGCGTCTCCCGAGGGCCAGAAAGTGTTAGAGGATCATGGCCCTTTTCAGGCTTCCGTCTTGACAGCGGGCTCAGCGACCGAAAAGGAAACGAGGGGAAAGAAACTTTCAGAGGTAGACTGGCACCACATCGCCAAACTGGACGAATACGAGGCGAAAATTGTCGAGGCGTACGGGTTTCCTACAGCGAAGTGAACAAGAAATTGAGGCTAGCGGAGCAAATCGCGGGATGTTGTTGACTGGCTGGAATTCGTTGACAACAACTTTCTTCAAAGACACTCGCCCGAGACGACCGAGCACGTTATGAGATGTCGTCCAGCGGACAATCTCTTCTTCATCTTTGCGTACGGCTCAGGCGGGCTTCGTTTTGTCTTTTTCATTGCCGAAACCTACGATAGCGTTTCCGCTAGAGACGAAAGAAGCGTTCGGCGTTTTTGCCAAGGAGCTTCTCCTTGACTCGCTGCGGCATATCGCTCCTCTCGCGCCAGCGAGTGACGTAGTTCTCTTCCGCGGAGGGATCGCCGTGAGGAAAGTCGGAGGAGCACATGAGGCCATCCTCGCCCACATGCTTCAAGAGATAATCAAAATCCTCGTCTCCCTCGCAGTTCACGAACGCGCGTCCGGAACGGAAAAATTCCTCCGGGTCACGGTAGTAGCGCCGGTCAATGGCATTATCGACGGGGCGACGTTGCCCTGGAGAGAAAAGTACGCTGGGCGGCTCGACCCGGCGCCTGATCTGCTGCATCGCGTAAGGGACCCAGGCGGAGCCGGTCTCCAGGAAACCAAGCCGGAGCTTGGGAAAACGGCCCAGCAGGCCCGCGCCCATGGTGTACATGAAGCCCCACATCACGGGCACAATGGCCGAACAAAAGAAGGCATGGGAATCGGCAAAGAGCTGAGTTACCTGCGGCGAGCCCCAACCGAGATGAACGCAAAGGGGGAGGTCAAGCCCCGCGGCTTCCTCGTAAATCGGAAAGAACTCCGGATCGGCCAAGTTCCGCTCCCACACCATGCCCATGGTGAAAATACCCGAAGCGCCCAGTTCGCTTGCCCGGCGCATCTCCTTGACTGCGGCCTGTGGGTCGCGAAACGGCAGCAGCGCCACCCACCTGACGCGGCCTTTTGATTTGGCGGAGGCTTGACCGACGTAGGTGTTGTAGGCGTGAAACAGCGCGCCTTCGAGCTTCACGTCCT
>DASQUN010000843.1:0-9917 GCA_035641275.1 Candidatus Udaeobacter sp.
GGCTAACCGTCATCCGTGGACAAAAGCTGGCGGGCATTGTCAGTCGCGGTGACATCGTCCGTGCCCTTGCGGTGGGCGAGCATCCGGCGCTACACACGCCGGTGTATGATCTTTAATTCCGAGCCACCGCGTTAATCGCCGTCTTCACTTTACACGTCATCCCGTCTCGATTTGGCGGAATGCCTCGCCGCCGGCGTACCTACCTGTCGGAGAGTAAAGCTTCGCCTCAAAAACGCGACGTGGCGCGTCCGAAACAATTCCCGGCCTTGTAATTCCTCCTTTGGTCGTTCTCGACTCAACACTTCGAAACCGAAACTGCATTGAGCGTATTTGCAGTTAGCTCATGTGCTTTCTATAATTCTCCTTGAGCTAGACACGGACATCAAACCGATGCCTCCTCTGAAGATCGCCACTTGGAACGTCAATGGGATCCGCGCGCGCGAGATCCAATTTCTCGAATGGGTTGAGCGCGAGCGGCCGGATGTCATTTGCCTGCAGGAGATCAAATCGCCCGTAGCCAAAGTGCCGACCGCTCTTTGCGAGCTGCAGGGATATCGCTGCTATTGGCACGGCGACCGCGGCTACTCGGGTGTGGGCCTTCATATCCGGCGAAATGCGTTTTTGGAGGAGCCACAGTTTTTTCATCCCACCTTTGATCACGAGACCCGCATCGTGACTGCTCACATGGGCGATCTGGTCCTTGTCTCCGTTTACGTTCCGAACGGTGGCAAAGATTTCCCGGCTAAAATGGAATTCCTGCGCGAAATGGAGCGTTACGTCATCGAGGTTCATGCGGCCCGCTCGCGAGTCGTGATCTGCGGAGACATTAACATCACCCGCGCCGACAGAGACGTCCATCCGAAGGAACGAAATCCCGCGCTCGTGGGACAGCGTCCGGAAGAGAGAGAGATGTTCGAGCGGATCCTGTCGCACGGGCTAGTGGACGTTGGACGGACCCTCGACCCGGACAATGAAAACCTTTTCACCTGGTGGCCGCCGTGGCGCAACATGCGCCAGCGTAATATCGGCTGGCGGCTCGACTACATCCTGACGAGCGAAGCGCTGGCAGCGAAGGCGACCCAGTGCTCAGTTTATCGCGAGGTGGGTACCAGCGATCATGCGCCGGTGGTGGCGACGTTCCAGTTCGATGGCGAGGCAGCGAGCTCTGCCGTCTAGAACGCAGCTACCGCCATGAAAAAACCCCGGTCAAAATCGGCCCAACTCAGCGCTTTCGGCAGACTCGCAGAATACAATCGGAGGCGTCGCTTTGGCGTGACGCCCGAGCCTGCGGGCAGGCTGGCACGAGTAAAGAACGCGGAATTGCAGTTCGTGATCCAGAAGCATCGCGCGAGCCGTTTACACTACGATTTTCGGCTGGAGCACGACGGCGTCATGCTTTCGTGGGCGGTGCCGAAAGGGCCGTCGCTCGATCCGTCCAACAAGCGCTTTGCGATGCAGACCGAAGATCACCCGATCGAGTATAACCAATTTGAAGGCGTGATCCCGGAAGGAGAGTATGGGGCGGGAACCGTGATGATCTGGGATCACGGCACGTGGGAGCCGGAAGTCGAAGATGTCGAACGTGCGCTCGCGAAGGGAGATCTCAAGTTCAAACTATACGGCAAGAAGCTCGGCGGATCATGGGTGCTCGTGAGAATGCGGGAGCGGCAGTGGCTTTTGATCAAGCACCGCGACAAGGCCGCCTCGACCATCGACATCACTTCTGCCAAGTCGCGCTCGGCGGTCTCCCGGCGAACGCTGGCTGGCATCGCGCGGACTGCCGGCGCCACCCCCCGCCAAGTCGCGCAAGCCGAGGAGGCCGATGTTTCCTCGGCCACCCAGCGGCGCTAAGCGCGTGCACCTCGTTTTTTTTGGCTCTTGAATTAAGCGCCGTCTGCATTAACCCCGCGGTCAATCGAAACGGTTGAGGCGAAGAAGAATGGGAAGGAACGATTTTGGAAAGCGGAGAAATAGGGAAGAGTGGCCTGAACAATGTCCAGGCGAACCGGTCAGGCCACGAAAGTATCGCTACTATCTCTTGCGCCAATCGTCTCTAAGCTCTTGCCGGGCGGTTTCTAATTGGGTTTTGCTCTGTCGCAGTTCTCTCTTGCTTTCGGCTATTTTTTGCAAGTCCTCGCGGATCTCCCGCCGGTCCTGTGCGATTTCCTTTCGGCTTGCTTCGTTACGGATGTCCTTGCGCAGCTCGACTCTATCTCTTTTCAGTTCTTCTACGTTCTTTTTGGGTTGCAGCCGATCCTCTCCGAGTTCTCTGTGAGCTGCACGAACATCCCTGACGTCCTTGCGAATTTCCATCTTGCGAGCGTTACGCCTGTCATAATTTACGTCCTGCCCGTAGTCATAATCATCATGATCATCATGCCAGTCGGGCTTACTATAGTCCACGCCATGCCTATAGTAATGGTCATCATTGCTCTTCCGTTTCTTCTCATGACCCTTGGCCCAGCCATGATGCTTTTTGTCCCATCCCTTATGCAAGCCGGGATGCTCTCTGTCTTCCTTGTGGTCAGCCATAACCGGTATTGCTGGCACTAACAGCGCCGCCGCAAAGAGTCCCCGCAAAATCGTGAATTTGAAGTTCTTCAAGTTAGCTCTCCTTTCTCCATAGACCTTCGGCTGGGAACCAACCTCAGCAACGCCCGTGCCATTTCAACAAGAATTACTAACTAGCGGATTTTCACCCATTGGTAGGAAGCAGGTCCGATTTGATCCGGTAAAGCCTATTCGACAACAGCGAAAATGTTCGGATGTGCTCCCGCGTGCAACGAAATTGTTCGTCGAGCTTGCCGGTATATTTTGACTTGAATGGTAACTTTTTAAGGTAAGGTTAATAGAACCTGGCAATAAATGATCAACCCGTGACAGATCTACGGCTATAACTGGAGCGATAGCCTCGGCGCTAATCATATTTGGTTTTAAGAACGACGTTCACCGGCGCGGGTTAATGCGCGCGCGTCTGGCGTTGTCTCGCATGCCGCTAACGGCTCAGCAGTCCGTCGATGGAAAGAGCGCCTCCGCCGCCAATGAGCAGCGCCATGGCCATCAAAAAAAGCGCCAGGCAATACTCGATTCCACTCCCTTCTCCAGGGCGGCGCGCCAAAAAGTAACCGTGTTCCCAGTGAGCCTTTTGGATCGCGACCGCCATAAAAATGGCCAAACCCAACGCAAACGGCCGCGTGAGAAATCCGAACAGAAGGGCGAAGCTACCGACGAATTCAGTAAACATCCCGACCAAACTCAAGGGCACCGGTATTCCATACTTCTCTTTCCAGTTAGCCAACACCGAATTCAGCCCGCGGCCGTCAAACCAACCGAAAATCTGCTGCGAGCCGTGGGCGAAGAACGCCACAGCGAGACCCAAGCGCAAAAATAGAAACGAAAAAGATGGAGATGTTTCAAGAATCCAACTCATTCGAAACCTCCGCGAAGAGCTTGGAGAAATGGTTTGCTCATTAACACATTACGCAAAAGATCAAGCGGTAATGGAAGGTCACAAAACATTCTCGATGGACAGTTACGAAACTACTTCAAACGGTATTGTGACACCGCACGTTTCCCATAGGCCGCCGTTTCCGGAGCGGTAGGCCGCGGACTGAACTTAATGCCGAACCGCACGTCAGCCACGGGTTCTTTCCTCCCTCGTACGAGACCGGAACAGTTTCCGTGGTATGCAAACGAAAAACGAGACGTCCCCTCGCAGCTTTTTTGCTGCCGTCATCTCCGGCTCACCTCTAACACCGGAACGCAGCCTGTCGCGCGTCAGATCAATGCCAGAGCTTCTTTGTCGCTAGTTGTGCGCCCAGCGCCATCGCCTGGAATTTCGCCCAGACAACGGTCGGATGGATTTCCGGTGTAAAGGTGGCCTGGGAAGAAAAGCCGCAGTCGCCGCCGCCGATCACGTTCTCGCGTCCCACGAGCTTGGCGTAATTCGTGATACGCTCAGCGACTAACTCGGGATGTTCGACGATGTTACTGCAATGCGTAATGACCCCGGGGATCAGAATTTTGCCATCGGGCAGCTTGACGTCCTCCCACAGATGCCATTCATGCTCGTGGCGCGCATTTGCCGCTTCAAACGAAATGGCCTCGGCGTTGACTTTCAGCATAAGGCCGACGATGTCCTTCAGGGCAAGATCGAAGATGCGCGGCCCTTCGTTGATGCCGTAGCAGGTGTGATAACGAATCTTTTCCGGCGGAATGCCTCGGAGAGCGTGGTTGAGCGCCGCGATATAAATCTCGGCGTCCTTCACTCGTTCCGCGACGCTGAGAGACGGCTCCGTGCGGTACAAGCGCGTAAGCGACGGGTCGTCGATTTGGAGAATGAAACCTGCGTCGATAATGGCGAGATACTCCACGCGCAGCGCTTCGGCCAGCGCGTACTGAAACTCCTCTTCCGTGCGGTAATACTGGTTGCTCCAAAAACCCGGGGCGATGGCAGGCATGAATACTTCTTCGGGACTTAGCCCGTTGAGCGCCGCTTTGAGATTTTCGATGTCCGTCCGCACGGCTTCCTGTCCCTTGTAGCTGATGGGCCCGGTGCATACCACCTGCTGATTGGGACCGACTCCGCACATATGCTCGGCGAAATATTTCTCGTAGTACTCCGGGAAGGCTAGAGCTTCGTTGAGCTTCATTCTTGCGGCGATTCGTTCTGCCGAACTCGCAACCGGTTCGAATCCGGTCAGGCGTTCCACGACGTACGCATTGAAGCTGGCCTTGCCCTGCTCGCCGTCGGTGACGACGTCCACGCCGCACTCGACTTGTTTGCGAACAACCTCGGCCACCGCGCCGCGAACTCGCCTGTCGTAAGCGTCCTGATCGTACGGCTTTCCCCTCAATTTCGCGTCCATGATTTCAAGGAGATCCTTGGGACGTGCCAAGCTGCCGACATGAGTCGTTAGAATTCGCTCCGTGCTCCGTTTCATTCAACCTCCATTCAAGTTGTCATGGTCGGGTCTCGGACTATCGTCACCGATGATTCGCCGTTGGAGAAATGGAGTATTGAAGCTTGCCAAAATCCCAATACTCCAGTCTCCTGTAGCCACTCTCGATTTACCGATAAAGCGCATCGATATACCCCGAACGGTCCAGCTCTTCGAGCAGACTCACGTCAATGAAATCCCTCGGATTGGCCGTCTTGGCTGCCGGGATCCTGTCGCTTGCGTCTTTAATAATCGTCCTAAAGCCTTCGAGCGAAGGGTACGGCTTAGGTTTGACGATTTCGCGGAGCGTCTGGTAGGCGTCCTCCAGCCGCTTATCGTCTTTGATTTGCCTGTACTTGGCGAAGGCTTTTTTGGACACGTGGGGATTGGTTTTCACCAGGTGGATCGCCTCCACATAGGACTTGAGAACGCGCCTTGCGACATCACGCTTTCGTGCGAGGATGCGCTGGGTCGTCACCAGTCCTGTGCCTTGGAAAGCAACATTTAACTCGCGCAGATTGAGCAAGATCTTCATGCCTAGACGCAGCGCCTCAAAGTGGTCCGGAGGAGAAAGTAGAGTGGCGTCAATCGAACCGCCCGCCAGCGCGATCAGCCGTTCCGGAGTATCGCCGACCTGGAGTAACGTGACGTCCCGCTCGTTCAATCCATATCGCGCCAGCACGTAGAGGAAGCGCAGGTGTGAGGCCGCTCCGAAGCGGAAAACCCCGATGCGCTTCCCTTTGAGTTCCTCCATGGATTTGATGTTGGGACGGGCGACCAAACGATCCTCCAAAGTATCCTGTACGCCGGCAATCATCACCGGATCGGCTCCTTGTAGCCGGGCCGAGGACATGAGGGCGCCGGTCATCTGCGCGAAGTCAACTTCTCCGGCCACCAGCGTTTCAATCGCCGCGCGCGTATAGATAATTTCTGTGCTAAGGCCGTTTTTGTTCAGGAGTCCACCCACGTCTGCAACCCACAACACCCCTTGAGTCGGTGCAACTGCCGAGAAAGCCATTCGTGTTTTATCCGAACCCGCAGCGGGCCTCGGGAGAGCATTCGATAGAAGAGCGCTCGCTCCAAGAATCAATAACGTGAGGCGGAAACCCGATCGATGCTCGAACATGACAGCTCCCAAAATGTTGCCGGATCTGAGTCGCTCTATTGCTTCAATACAGGCGGCTGACCGGAAAATAGGAGAATAAATGACGAGCGTCAACCGTATCGGGAGGGCTGAGTGCCTATAGCTTCCAGAACAGAAGGAATTGCTTCTCCCCACCAAAGGACTGAGTGCTGAGTTATGAGTGCTGAGTTATTCGTCCAAACGCCGCTGCGCTTCTTCATCCGAAGTCGCTTCCACTTCGCTTAACATCCGTTGCAACTCGTCTGGATTCGCCAGCTTTGCCTGATTGGCAGCGATCACCAACGCCATCTCCGCCACCGTCGGGGGAATCGAAGAGCGCTTTGATAGGCAATTCTAGCTGAAACGAACGGATCATCTGAGAAATTATTCTACTAGCTGCTAAGGAGTGTCCGCCCAAATCCAAAAAATTATCGCTAACACCGACTTCGTCTAATAAAAGAACCTCCGCCCAGATTTGCGCAATCTCTTTTTCAATCGTTGTCCTAGGCGAGATCATTGGAGTATCTAGATCGGGGCGCAGCCTACCTGGATCCGGTAAGGCCCGCCGATTTACCTTACCGGTGCTCATCAGAGGAAGCTCATCCAAAAATACAAAAGCAGAGGGAATCATGTACTGCGGCAGCTTTTGCTCTAAAAACTTCTAAGACTCGGGTTAGCGGCTCCAGGGTAACTTTTCGGCACAACGTAGGCCACGAGCTTTGTGTTTTCAAATTGATCGTTTTTGCCGATCACTACAACATTTTTCAAATTGGGATGATTGGAAAGCGCCGCTTCGACTTCGCTGACATCAACTCTGAAGCTTCGATTGAAGCAACGCGTCAGCGTCCTTCGGCTTTGCTTATCGCCGCCCAGAGCTTGGGGGCCGTGTAGGGCATGTCGATGTGGTCAATGCCAGGAGGAGCCAAAGCGTCCATGACCGCGTTGGCCACCGCAGGCGGCGCCCCGTTGCATCCCGCCTCGCCTACGCCCTTGACGCCCAATGGGTTAAACGGATTCGGCGTCACCGTCTCTCCCAGCATGAGCTGAGGCATGTCACCGGCGCGCGGCACCGCATAATTCATGAGCGAGCCGGTAAGCACTTCGCCGTTATCGCCAAAGAGCATCTGTTCGCGAAGCGCTTCACCGAGGCCCTGAGCCACGCCGCCGTGAATCTGTCCGTTGAGAATCATGGGGTTGATGACGACGCCGCAGTCATCGACCAGGACGAGTTTTTCAACGGTCGGCGTTCCAGTTTGCCGATCGATTCTCACCAACGCCAAATGCGCGCCGAAGCCCCAGGCTTCGCGCTTCGGATCAAAGAAGGCCGTCTCTTGAAGCCCAAGCTCCGTACCGCGCGGAACGTTTCCGCCGTACGCGGCGGCGGCAATCTGGCGCCAGGAAACTTTTTTGTCGGGCACTCCAGCCACGGTGAAGCCGCCATCCGTCTGAACGATGTCCTCGGCTGCCGCCTCCATCAAATGCGCGGCGATACGGCGCGCCTTTTCAACGACGCGATCAATAGCAATTGCCAACGCCCCACCGCCCATGATGGCGCTGCGGCTGCCAAAGGTGCCCACGCCCTCTTGGACTACCAGCGTGTCGCCGTGTCGAATCGCCACCTGATCCATGGCAACACGCATCTTCTCCGCCGCAACCTGGGCGAACACGGTCTCATGGCCCTGGCCGTGGGGGCTGGAGCCGGTAAGCACCGTAATATTTCCGCCGCGCTCCACTCGAACCGTTGCGCTCTCAAAACCGGCACCGCCACTCGGCTCCGCGAAAGTCGAGAGACCGATGCCGACTAACTCGCCGCGTTTGCGTGCTTCGTCTCGAAAGCGAATGAGTTTTTCGTAGTCGGACAACCGCAGCGCCTCGGCGAGCGACTTTTCATAGTCACCCGAGTCGTATTCGACATTTACGGCCGTGCGGTACGGGAACTGCTCGGGGCGAATAAAATTTTTGCGCCGGATTTCCAGACAGTCCATGCCCAATTCGCGTGCCGCTTTGTCGATCAACCGCTCGATGTTCAGCACCGACTCGGGCCTCCCCGCCCCGCGATAAGGACCGGTGGGAACGGTATTGGTAAAGACCGCCATCACCTCGACGGAGCAGTTTTGGATTTGATAGCAGCCCGGCGCCATCGCCATCATGCGCAGCGGCGGTATCGCGGAAAGAGAGTTCAGGTAGGCGCCCAGATTCCCGATCACGCGCACCTTCAAGCCGAGCATGGTGCCATCGCGCTTGAGGGCCAGCTCGGACGTCATCACCTGGTCGCGCCCTTGGTTCGTGGTGACGAAATCCTCGCTGCGCGTGGAGATCCACTTGACGGGCCGGCCGAGCTTCAGCGCCAAGTGGCTGGCCAGGGCGTCCTCTTGGTAGAGAAGTCCTTTGCTGCCGAACCCGCCGCCGACATCGGGCGCGATAACGCGAATCCTGTGCTCAGGAAATCCGATCGCGGTGGCGAGATCCGTGCGCACGCGGTGCGGGCTCTGGGTTGAGAGCCAAACAGTCAGATCCCCCCTCGGTTCCGGCTTCGCCACGATACCTCTCGGCTCGATCGCCAGCGCAACCAAGCGCGGGCTGGCGATACGCAGGCGAACGATATGCTCCGCCTCGGCGAACGCCTTGTCTACGTCGCCGCCTTTTTTCGTCGCGACGTAGCACAAGTTGCTTTCCAGCTCCTCCCGGGCGAGCGGCGCGCCCGGCTCCAGCGCCTTTTCGGCATTGACGACCGCGGGCAGCGCTTCATATTCTACGTCAATGGCGCTCACGGCATCTTGGGCTAGGGCTCTGCCTTCAGCAACCACCGCCGCCACGGGAGTGCCGGCCGCGTGGACGGCCCCGCGCGCCAGCAGCGGATGAGGCGGTATCTTCATGCCGGGCACCATCGGGAAAGCCGGAACATGCAACCGCTCGCCGAGATCAGCGCCGGTCACCACGGCGATTACTCCGGCCATCGCCTTCGCTGCGCTGGTATCGATGGAAAGTATTTTCGCATGTGGGTAAGGGCTACGGAGGAGCGCCATGTGGAGCATTCCTGGTAGCTCGATGTCCTCCGTATAGCATCCCTTGCCGGTAATCAGGGGCGCGTCTTCGACGCGGCGTATGGACGCGCCGATAAGTCCAGGCATGGTGTGCTCTGTTGTCATAATGAAGCCTCGTATTTTAGAAAACGTGCTCGTGGCGTCTGGGTGCCGCAAAACTTTGTGGCGTGCTGAGTGCTGAGTCCAAAATGAGCGACGAGCGATTTTCAGTTTTCATGGCTCAGTACTGTGGTCGATGTTGCGGCCTTTTGATTAAACATCGAAGCCTTCTGCTTATTGCATCGCTGCCAGAAGGTGTCAAGGAAACCAAAAGGCAAACTCACATGCCAGCTCTGGCAGGGGTATGGAGCCCAAAACATACTCCCAAAGGACATTTTCGTACCATTGACGCACTACTCATTGCGCCTGCCAGGGGCATCGCTGTCATGTCGTGACGCTATGTGTGCAGTTTAGTCGGCTCCTGCCGGCCGGATTACTTTAAAGGCACGGCGATTGCTCCAGCTATTCTTCGGGCCTGAGCAGCATGCCGAGACAGAATTACTCACCTGACATTTGTTTAACGAGTCCGATGGAGACTCGGACAACCGAAAATGATTATCGGCAAGGGAACCATGATCGGTCCCCGCGCTACGAGTGCTCCGTCATATGAGAAGCTCGCATGCTGCTCTTAAAGAGCTAGCAAATAACTCTGTGGCCGAAGCGGTTGAGCCACAATCAGCCAGCATAGTCAATCAATGGGAGCTTGGAATTCTTCACTCTCAAAACGGATCGGCACCGCAAAGGACTACAAAATCAACGGTTCCCAATCGG
>DASQUN010000844.1:0-3904 GCA_035641275.1 Candidatus Udaeobacter sp.
AATTTCCAGCGTTCCTAGTATGTCGGTTGGCACAGTTTGCCGTATATCGGCCATTAATTTAACAGGAGACGCTATGAAAAAGATTTCTCTGGCGGCTTTTCTTCTGTTCTCCTTCCTCACGCTGATCCTCGGTTCACCCGTTCTAGGATATTCACAGTTCCCATGGCCTCCCGTATGCCAAGAAGATTCGCTGCCAAGCCACGATCCGAAAAATCCTGCGGATCAATTGGTCGTGATTTGCATTCCACCCGATTGGAATGGGCGATTAGTCGTTTATGCGCACGGTTTCGTTCCTCCGCAGGCGCCGCTGGAATTGCCCGTCGCTGAACTTACTCTGCCCGATGGGACCTTTGTGCCTAATCTGATTTTGTCAGAGCGCTATGCCTTTGCCACTAGCAGTTTTCGCGCGAATGGTGCGGCGATCGAACAGGGGGCGGAAGACTTGAACAACCTACTCCAACATTTCAAATCCATGATATCTCCTCAATCGTTGCAAAAGGTAATCATCACCGGCGCCTCGGAAGGCGGTCTTATCGCACTCCTGCTGCTTGAGCGTTTTCCGGGGAAATACGATGCCGGTTTGGCACTGTGCGCGCCGGTCGGCGGATCACCGCAACTGATCAAGGATGTCTATGACTTCCGCGTGGTATTTGATTATTTTTTTCCAGATGTGTTCACGTTCCCGCCAGGTCAGCCGGGGGAGAAGCCGTTTGGTGCTTTTGACGTTCCGGAGAATGCCCACTTATTCTGGGATCTCTACGAAAGCGCGCATCATCGCAGCGCTAGCGACCGACATGCCCGCGACTGCCCAACTCTTTAATGTTACCAAGGCACCTTTCGACCCGGCGAATCCAGGTTCCGTCATTGTCACCGCTGTCAGCCTCCTGTTCTACAGCATCTTTAACGATCCGATCGCCAAAACCGGCGGCATACCCTACGACAACGGATCCACGCAATACGTGGGATCAGCTAACGATCCGAAGTTGAATGCTGAAGTGGAGCGGGTCGAGTCGGATGGGCGGGCGCGCGCTTACGCCCGCCGGTTCTATCAGCCTAATGGTGCTTTACACGCGCCATTGGTGACGCTCCACAACACGCTGGATCCTGTGGTGCCTTTTCAGCACGAGGTGACCTACAGCAACCTGGTGGCGCAAAGACGCAAAAGCGCGTTTCTCAACATCCTGCCGGTGGCTCGCTACGGTCACTGCAATTTCACCACGCAAGAAGTTGTGGAGGCTTTCGCACTCACGGTCCAGCAGGCCGAGGCACAACTGGTTAATTAACGTTCTAGTATGTATGGACGCAGTGATACATGCGCGGACCTTTTTTGCCTCTCATGGACATAAACATTTCACACCACATGGTTGCTACCAAGGTTAAAGAGAATAAAAACGCCTCTATCCTCCAAAAAATGTAAGAAGCTCATTTGCCCTCTCAAATAATCACGATTCGCCCCTCGTTTGATGTATTGGCAAGCGAGAAAACGGGGACATCGCCGCTGGAATCGTTTAAACTATTTCCATTGTCGTTGCTAATATTTCCAACGTCGAACAGTTAGCCATGAAAATTAATCGGGGTGCCCGATCTTGAAGCCAATCGCTCCTAACATTGACAAAGAGTCGGTGAGCTGGACCTTGTCTTGGCAGTCAGACGGTCGTTGCAACAGTTTCACCAGAGAGGCGATCCTAGCCTGCGCCCCGCCAACGTCCGGCGTGTATGGGCTCTTCAACTTCGATTGTCAAGTTTTCATCGGCGAGTCGGCAAATATCCAGCAGGCATTGCTACGCCACGAAAGTGAAACGGATTTTCAATCTCAACACTTACAGCCAACGGGTTTTACATTCGAACCTTGCGCGGCCGAATTACGTAAGACCAAGGCGGATGAGTTGATCGCAAGATTTCGCCCGGTGCTACAAACCGGAGCGGCGTTGATTGAAACCTGGTCGCGGTCAAACGGCCAGATCCTGAGCGAAACGGACCAGGTTGGTCAGGAGTTAGAAACGTACGCCGATCATCAGGAATTCCCTGTGTACGAACGTGCGGAGCGCCCGAAAGCTCGCCGGCGTTTCCAATTAAAGCGACCGCAGGCTGTCACGCTGGCGGCGATGTTTGTCGCGAGCGCGGTGGTCATTTTTTATCTTGGCATGCCCGACGATTACGCTATTCAAAAGCGAGCGAGCGGTGCGAACCCCACCTCGGATCAAACTGAAATCGGTTTGAGACCTCAAAACGCCTCGAGTCCGAATGGCGCGTTACGGGTTGCCGCGAAGAGCGCTTCAGCCAACGATAAGGTAGGTGTTCAGACACCTTTGGCGCCAGGGAAAATAAGGCCGATGGCCGGTGCCACGGGAAGCGCCAACTTGAGCAAAGAGTGGTCGGTGCAGATTTCCGCGGCGGCCGCGAAAGATATTGCTGATACTTTGATACAGCAATTAAAAGCCAAGGGTTACGATGGCTACATGGTCCAGGCCGAGGTGAAAGGACAAACTTATTATCGCGTGCGCGTCGGACATTTCGACACGCGAGAACGGGCGGAATCAGTGCGCCAGTCGTTGGTGCGCCAAGAGGGCTATCGGGACGCGTATCTCACCGGCGATTGAGCCACTGCACGAAGTTCATTCTCGGTCTAAACGCCTCCATTGCGGCCGGAACAGCCGCAATGGCAGCCGCCACCGATCTTCATAACAGTCTCAATCCAAGTCCCGCGTACGTGGTTGGTAAGTCGGTCATTCTCTTGCTTCCTTGTACCTAGGCCACTCTTAGCAACCAGTAACGATTCACGATTCACGACAGAATATACAGGTCAGCCCAGCCAGCGAAGTAAGCAAGCCTATCAAATTAATCCCAAGCTCTTTTGCACTCTAATGCGACTTCAGGATAAATTGATCGGCGCTTCTAAGTCCCCACAGAAAGTGAGCGTGCCGCCGCGCCGGGCCGCTCCAGCCGCTGGTTAGGTGCCAAGCGTCAACCGATCACCGCGGCGAATAGTCCCACCGCGGACGACAGTCGCATATACTCCAACATGCCCCTGATTGTGTTGGACCGCCGTGCGCAAAATACCACTCTCCTTCGGGAGGTCACCCTGAGCTAAGGTCGTCATTACACAGCGACCGCAAGGACCCGTGATGCTCAGGCGAACTTTGTCTCCGATGACTAGCGTTTGGCCGATCCAGTCATTCTCAACAAAGTTATTTTCCGCCAAGGTGGGCTTCACCACGATGTTCGGACGAAACCGCCGGACCTCGAAGTGTCCTTTCGGATAGAGTTCACGGAGCCGGTCGAGCGTGGCCGTCGTCAGCAGATGGACAGTAGCGCAGTCGAAAAATGTACTCTCTGGTAGAGCGAAATCGGTGACCGTGTCTCTGTGATCGAGGCCTTCTATATCCGGCCAGTACTCCTCGGCATTGGCCGAGCCCCCATGCCCGGACTCGGCCGTTTTGAGTGTTACCATGCGATTGAGCGCCTTGGAGAGGATTTGATTGGCGTCACTCTGCTGCGTGGTGGTTATCGTGCCGTCTGGCAGGGTAATTCGGATGGGGGGGACGCTCGCGCTGATGCGCGGAGATTCGATAAAGCTAGCCCTGAAGTCAAAGAGATTCGGCCATTTTCTCGGATTCTTGGCGGTCGCGATCTTCTCATCGGTGGTGTCTACCAGCGCATAAACATGATCTCCGAGCAGTCCGCGTTCTGTAACTTCGGTGGCGTTTAGTTCCTCTCCCATCATGGACTTAACCGGATATCGCCAAAGAGAAGCCACGGCACCAATGTCGGGGTGCGTTGCGTTTGCCATATTCGAACCTCTTTCGCTTATTTAATTCAGAGTTCTCATCGCGCGATGCCGCCACGGGCTCGTAGGGAAACTCTAAAAGTATTGTGGTAAATCGCTTTCATATTTTCACTCCGT
>DASQUN010000845.1:0-3068 GCA_035641275.1 Candidatus Udaeobacter sp.
GGTCTTGGTTACAACGGCCGCATCTACATGAACGGCGAGGAGATCGATGGAGGACGCGGTTTTGCCCATTTGATGGACGGAAACAGCTACGAGCTTCCGTGGCTCGGCAAATTCGCCTACGAAAACTCGGTCGCCAATCCGGCGACTGGCGACAGGACGGTGGTTGTGGGTCTTGATGACACCAGCCCGCGTGGTGAGGTGTACATCTATGTCGGCAACAAAACCGCTTCGGGCGATCCCATTGAGGCCGCCGGGCTGAAAAATGGAAATCTTTATGGGATCAAGGTGATTGGATTTCCGGAAGAGGACTTCACCAATGGGATTCCGTCGGGCACGCCCTTCACGGTTTACAACTTCGGCGACGTTAGCTGCACGACCGGCACTGATCTCGAGGCGTTAAGCGTTGCAAACGGCGTAACCGGGTTCTGGCGACCGGAGGACGGTTCGTGGGACCCCGTGAATCCGCAGGATTTCTACTTCGTAACCACAGCCAGCTTCACTGGCGCAAGCCGGCTGTGGCGGTTGCGATTCAACGATCCAGCCAACCCAGCCGCGGGCGGAACAATTGACATGCTGCTCAACGGAACCGAGGGACAAAAAATGCTGGACAACATCACCGTCACGACCCGCGGTGAAGTTGTCGCCCAGGAAGACGTTGGCAATCAGGCGCACGTTGGCAAGGTCTGGCGCTACAACATTGCGACAGGCTCGCTCACGATGGTCGCGCAACACGACCCCGACCGGTTCGCTCCAGGCGCGCCGAACTTCCTGACGATTGACGAGGAGTCTTCCGGGGTCATTCCGATGGACGATATTCTCGGCGCAGGCTGGTATTTGCTGGACGTGCAGGCGCACTACGCCACCGACGCAGAATTGGTCCAAGGCGGCCAGCTCCTCGCCCTTCATTTGCCACCGGGGCAAAGCAGGAAGTAAACAGACCATCTGCTGTCAAGGGAGTCTTCAATGAACCTGTTTGAAGTCTTTCCCTGCGACTGAGTGGTTAGGTAATGGAGTCTCGCGCCCCAGACGAGCAGGCGTCTGGGGCGCTCTTTTTGCCCAAGGCCTGCGCAGAGAACGAACAGAATTACTCCCCGCTGCTCGCGTTCTCTGCCGCGTCAGAAGCTCCTTATCGCTGACATTTGCAATCTGCAGCCTGAAATGTGCGATCTAGAAGAACTTTACCCGCCGTGGCGGGCACTCGCGATCGGCTCATAAAATCGGAGCGCCTCGATGTCGCTGCCGAACTCGCGCAGCGGGTAGAGACCTTTCGCAGCGCCGGCGCCGGGATCGCGCACGAGGTAGTCGAACCCGTCTTTGCCCGCGATGACGACAAAATGCGTAACACCGTTTGGCAATCGCACCCGCACGATGACGGGGTTTCCGCGGGCGAGATTTGAATCGATGAGTTGATACGAGGCCAGGTCTTCGTACACGTGCCGGATGCGGTCGGGCGCGAACCAGGCCGCGCGGTCCCAATAAATCCAGCCGTTGTCGGTGTATCCGCCAACGGATGGTAAAAACCAGTTTAACTGCTGCGGATCGGTCTCGATACCATAAAACTTGAACACCATCGCCGCGGCGGCCACGGCGCATCCTTCGCCGCCGAGGGTGCCGTTCTCTTCGATCCCGCCCAACGGATCGTCGCGCCATTTTTCATCGAACTGGCGGAACAACGGCACAGCCAGCTCGACGCGATGGAAAAAATAACGCCCGCCGCGCGGCGAGAGTTCTCGTTTCCAGGTCCAATCGATGTGCACCGCGAGCGCGACGACGAGCAGAACAAAAACGACAACGATGAAAGGCGACCAACGCTTCAAAACAAGAAACTGTAGAGGCGGCTGTATCAGCCGCAAATCCGGCGGAGCGCACTGCCTGCTTGCGAAAGTCCGCCAATCGAACGGACTCGTCCCGTGGCGAGCCTTCGGAGTGTCAGTCGCCATTTCGACATCGTGAACTAAGTTTACCCGCCGGCGGCGGGCAAGGATCTGCGCTTTCAAAAAACTGCTTGCCTCCGCGCCAAAATAGGGTTCGACATGGTAAGTCGCATACTTTGAATCTGCGACTGAAGCTGGTTAGGATTCGCTTCCGAACATTTCACCACCATATCGCGGAAATTTTGTTGCACGGCAATTATGAAAACACTGACCCCGAAAAACTGGAACGCGAAGTTGATTTCCCTCCTGTTCGTCAGACTGACCCTGGAAAACTGGCGCGCTAAGCTGATCTCCTTCCTTGTCGCGACAATGGTTTGGTACTTGATCAAGAAGAACGTAGCGACGACGCCCTCGCCATCTGAAACGCCGTCCGGCACGCCGATTACGGAAACACGCTGAAGGCGCCCTGGCTGCAAATCCACCGCTCACTCCCGCGTTGCTCCGGCTGGATCCAATGTTTGAGCCGTTGCGCAAGGATCCGCGCTTCCAGAAACTGATTGCCTCCTCCGCGCCAAAATAGGTCTGGCCACTCGCGATTCGGAACGAACTAGCCAAAAAGGAAAAAAGCCGGCCTGATCGATGAAGTCCGAGTTTTGATCAATCCTCTGCTCCCGGGTGGAGGAAAGGCTCTATTTAAAGGTGTAAAAGAGAGAAAAGCTCTGGAGCAAGTTCGAACGAAAACGTTGCGCTCACGGAAGGTTAGTCTGACTTTACAGTTTGACCCTGAACGAGGTCTGTCGTGACACGCGAGGATCGTTCGTCGAATCACGGAACCGACCCGCAATCATCACGAATTGGTAAGGAGCAACCATGCAAACTCAAATCATCAAACTAATTAGCGACTTCGAGCACGGCCGGATGAGCAGGCGGCAACTGATCGCGCATTTGACCGGCATGTTTGCCGCGACTGTGGGCGCGACCATCGCCTTCGTCGATCAGCAAACCCAACTCGCCGCACCGAGCCCGGCGGACTCGACCACCACCTTTGACGCTACCGATCTCAATCACATCGCCCTCAGCGTGAGCGACGTTCAGCGCTCGGAGAAATGGTATCAAAAACATCTTGGCTTGAAGCCGACGGGAGAAGAAGGCTTCCTCACCACCGGCAAAGGCTGGCTGGCGCTGTTCAAGGGC
>DASQUN010000846.1:0-5072 GCA_035641275.1 Candidatus Udaeobacter sp.
TTTTCGCGAGGACGCAAAAGCTGAATCATGCAGGAAAACGTCGGCAACGTCGGGCCGCCAGCGTAAGGGTTCGCATATTCCAAGAGGATCCCGTCGTAGACATCGCCGGCGCTCGCTTTGAGCGCCTGAAGGCTCGCGTAAGTTTCCTCCCACGGATAACGATACGGCGGAGCTTCGAAAGCATTCTTTATCCATTTCGGACGGGCGTGGGCAAAAACCTTGGAAGAGTAATTATCCGGCTTCTCGATGGGCTGCTGGTCCTTTTTGAAGTTCTCCTGAATCATGGCGCCGAAATGCGTGACGAGCCGGACATCCAGACCGTCAAGCCACATTACGGGCTCATCCGATCCATTGAAGTGGTCGTGCCACGTCCAGTTGGGAGTTGTAATGAGGTCCCCCTCGCGCATCGGGAAGCGCTCGCCTTCGACGATGGTGTACGCACTCGGGGTTCCTTTGATGACAAAGCGGATCGCAGCCGCCGTGTGACGGTGAGCGGCGGCGATCTCTCCAGGCTTCACCAACTGAACGGAGATATGAATCGTGTTGGTCATGCCGGCGGATAGGCCAGGATTTCGCATCTGAATCGTCCGGCGACCGGCCTCTTCCGTCGTGATTAATTCGCCTGCCCGATTGAGGCCTTCAAGGATATCCCTTCCCTTCCACAAGTAAGGCCGCACGGTTTGCGACCACGGCTGATGGTCCCAATGCCCTTTTAGGTTTCTCTCCGCCAACCACTGATTGAGTCCGGGTAGATCCATAAACCCTCCGAAGCAGAAGATCGACGCATTTTTACGAACCTCTATTCATGTTGCATAATAAACGCACACACGACGTGTCAAGCGCCTGTTGTTCGGGAGTCGTAAATTATGCTTACAACCGAAAAGGGAAGCAAACGCAGCCTTGCTGTCATCATGCAAGGCTGCGTCTTGGAACCGCTTTAAAAATTCAGTAGCGGAATATCCTTGGTCGGCGCGGCGGCTTGGTTAGGGGCGGTCCTTGTAGCGCCTGATGGTGTTGTACGCAGCGAACGGTCGGCGAGCCAGTTTAAAGATCCTGGAAAGGTAGTCCCTTCGGCTGGGCCTGGCCTGTGACTCGGGGGCGTCAAACTCCGGTAGTGTCCGATCAATGAGTGTCCGAGCCAAGGTAAAGGCGCAGGCATCAGCTTCAATTTTATTCGGAAACGTCAGGTCGTACGTAGCCAAACAGTGTGTGAAGCTGTTGATCCATAACCGCCTCCAGCCATTTTCGGTATGCAACCAAAAACAAGCCTCTGGAACCCAGTCGCGTGGTCCCACCTTGTATGACGCTGGCCGAATGCCACAGCCCCGGTATTCTTTCATTTGGAAGATGAAGCTCGTTTCGTTGGGCATAGTTTGAACGATCAGACCGCTTTTGCCAAGAACGAAGCCCTGTCGATAAGATTGAGCCCCCAACATTGATGGCCCTGCCTCGGGTCTTCAGCAAAACCGTCGGAGCTATGCCAAAGAAAAGGGGCAAGAGCCGTACCAAGAAGTCTGGAGAGTTTCGGCGGATTCCCGGCAATAAACTGGCTCTAAATCGAGCAAAACTGTGCAATGATAGGATTCCAAATCGTCCATTTTTACAGATTGATTCGGACGGACTACGAGGCGTCGTTGACCCAATAGGCCGCCCTACGGTAATTGGCAATAATCGTTTATTATACCCTGAGGCAGATACCGCGATCGAAGGCTTACATGTCGGCACACTTAGATTCAATAAACCATCAGAGGCCGGCCTTATGGAAACAGCCGCGCGGCGTGACTTTTTCACTCATGATTTCTCCCACAATTACATGCGACGCCTCATAGCTATTATCGTCTTTTTACTATCTATACCGGCGCTGACGCCCATGTCGGCGGGGCCTGCTGCGTCTCCAAGTTCCTCAATGGGACCGCTTCGGGTCCATCCAGGCAATCCCCGATATTTTATGGATGGATCCGGCAAGCCGGTCTATTTTACGGGATCACATACCCATATCAATTTTAAGGATTGGGGCTACACGGATCCGCCTCCCATTTTCGATTACACCGCCTATTTGGCTTTTCTAAAGCAGTACAACCATAATTTCATCCGCCTCTGGACGTGGGATCAGACCCAGTGGTTGAGGTACTCGGATTCCCTCCAGAGAGATGCAACGGTATATTTGACGCCGTTCCCATGGCTTCGCGTGGGACCGGGAACGGCACGGGACGGCAAACCAAAATTTGATCTCAACCAATTTGATCAGGCGTATTTTAACCGGTTAAGATAACGAGTTATTGACGCGGGCGCGCGAGGCATCTACGTTTCCATTATGCTTTTTGAAGGCAACGTTCCGGCTTCCGTTCCTACGGCTGTGGCCGGCAGCCCCTTTAATGCGAACAATAACGTCAACGGAATTCATGTGGACCAAAACGGCGACGGCAAAGCCACGGAAGCGTACACCTTGGAAATTCCGGGAATTACCGCGATACAGGATGCATATGTCCGGAAAGTTATTGATACGGTGAATGATCTGGACAACGTGCTGTATGAAAATCTGCAATGAGTGCCCGGCAGATTCAACCGGATGGCAATATCGGCTGATTGACCTCATCAAAAGCTATCAAGCAGGGAAGCCCAAACAGCATCCGGTCGGCATGACAATTCAAATCGGCGGATCCGTTGACGTTCTCTATAGGAGCAGCGCGGATTGGATCTCTCCTAACTCCGAACCGAGTTATGACTACCTGACGGAGCCCAAACCCGGCGACGGCGGAAAAGTCATTCTCCTTGACTCCGATCATATTACCTATTTCGCCGCATACGCGGGGATGATCTGGAGGCAGTTTACTCGCGGTTTGAATCCCCTCTTCATGGATCTCGCGCCACCCCTCCGCGACAAATCGCCTCTTTCAGAGCAAGATTTGATCCGCAAAGCGATGGGGTACACATCGATGTTCGCCAATAAAATGAACCTCGCCGCCATGACCCCACGAGGCGACTTAACCTCTACTGGCTACGCTCTAGCGAATCCGGGTTCCGAATACTTGGTTTACGCACCTTCCGGCGGTTCATTTACAGTGAACCTTGCAAGCGGCGGTTATTTTTTTGAGTGGGTTAATCCCTCGAACGGTACCATCATAAGCAGCGGTTCATTTTCGGCGGCGAGCGGCGATAGATCCTTTACAGCGCCGTTCAGCGGCGATGCGGTTTTATACATAAAAGCGAAGACATTGCTCCACCGCCTCGTCCCTTAACCTCTAACCTCCCCTTCCGTAAACAATCTTGGCAACCGGGCGCTGTCCCGACTGCCGTACTCGCCTTGCGGAACCGATCTTTGTCTTTGTCTTAATCTACTAGTCTTTATTTTAATATCTGGCAATACTTGGCAGTTCTTGTCATTATTTGACAATCGCAACGTTATCGATTAATGTTCGATTCGCGCAAAGGCTTTGAGAACGGAAATCATTGTCCAAAGGAGACATGCTGCTTAGCAGTGGGAAAACTCGCCGGTCTACCCGCCCTGCGCAACGCAGGCCGAACTGTCACATGTTTTTAGACCTCTGAATTTTTGAGTTGAGCTGGAAGCAGGGATCATGAGCGAGAATGCAAGCGTGAGCACGGCGCATTCGTCAAAGAAAGAGGGTTACCTAGACCCAAACGGAACGACGTTGCCGGATCTTGTCCCGAGGGTTTTACTGGTCGACGCCGAGCCGATGATGTGCAAGCAGTTGGAGCGTTCGCTGGGCCGTGACGGATATACGGTAATCACGGCTGCCTCAGCCGAAGAAGGATTGAAGAAACTCGATAGGGGAGGTATTGACATCGTCATTACCGATCTCCGACTTCCTGGGTTGAGCGGTGTTGAGTTCACTAAGCGGATACGCGAAGCGTTTCCCGATGTTCCTGTGGTCGCAATGACTGCCTATGCGGAGATTGCCACAGCGGTGATAGTCCTTAAGCTCGGGGCGAGCGATTACCTTGTTAAGCCTTTTTCTGCGGCAGCGATTCAAGAATCGATTCTCAATTCAGTTGAAAGAGCCCGGGGCTTTATCGAGATTCGGCGTTTTAAGGAACAATTAAAGGGGCAATACGAATTAGGGGGAATGCTCAGTAAGAGTCCCGAGATGCACCGGGTCTTCGAAATTATACGAACGGTCGCCAACACAAATTCAACGGTCGTAGTGGAGGGCGAAACAGGAACGGGAAAAGAATTAGTCGCAAAGGCGATTCATTATCAGGGCCAGCGTAGGGCGGGCCCTTTTGTCACGATTAATTGTGCCGGTTTGCCTGAGTCATTGCTCGAGAGCGAGCTGTTTGGTTATGAACAGGGGGCTTTCACGGGGGCGGATCGGGCAAGGCCAGGCAAAATCGAACGAGCTCACGAAGGCACGCTGTTTCTCGACGAGATTGAAAGCATGCCTCTGAGCATGCAATCCAAACTCTTATTGGTCCTTGAGAGTCAAAAGGTCGAGCGTCTAGGCGGAACTCGATGCACGCGGATCGATATGCGGGTCATCGCTGCCAGTAATATTCCATTGAAAGATCTCGTGGCGGAAGGACGAATGAGAAAGGATTTTTATTATCGCATTAATGTGATCTCCATTGAGCTGATACCTCTGCGGCGACGTTTGGACGATATTCCATTGCTGGTCTATGGTTTTTTGCACCAGTATCCTGTAGCGAAGGAAAGAGGAATCACTGAAGTCTCCAAATCAGTCATGGCGCGGCTCATGCAATTTCACTGGCCTGGAAACATTCGGGAGCTTCATAATGTACTAGAACGCGCGATCGTGATGACGCAAGGCACAACGATAAAAGAGGTCGAGTTGCCGGCGACAGAACTCTGTCGAGAGTTTAACTGGGACAACAAGACTTCAAACCTGACGCTCAGAGAGTGGTTGCAGGAACAGGAAAAGACCTATCTAGCGCGGAAACTCGAATCTTTTGAGGGCAAGGTAAGTCTCACCGCAAAGAGCTGCGGTATTGGCGTTAGGTCGCTATCCCGGAAAATGACTCTGCTCGGTCTCGATAAGAAAACGTTTCGAAACAAAGCCGATGCTCAAGCCGTTGGTGATTTTGACTCCACT
>DASQUN010000847.1:0-3139 GCA_035641275.1 Candidatus Udaeobacter sp.
GAAGACCGTCTCCGGGAAGGCTTTTGCCATTTGATGGAGTTGGACTTCAAGGCCCCAACGCATGCAATCCCAGAGGATCCGGGGATCGACGCCGGCCTTGGCACCCAACACGATGCCTTCACCGATCGCTAGGCCGATGCCACGGCGCACCAGGTTGTGCGCCAACTTGATCACCGTCCCCGTTCCCAGCTCTCCTGTGTAGACAACCGTGTCGCCGAATGTATCGAGGATAAACTTTACCTCCTCGTAGGTTTCAGAATCCCCTGACGCCAACACCTGTAGGCTCCTGTTGGCGGCTCCATCTTTACCGACAATCAGCGGCGCATCCATGACCCGCGCTCCGCGCAAACGGAACTCGGCTTCAATGCACCGTATGAGGTCCGGACTGCTGCTGGAAAGGTCGATATAGACACTGTCGCCGTGAACGCCGTGCAAAAGCCCGTTGGGCCCAAGCGCCACTTCCTCTACTTCCCGTGGACCCGGTAGGGAGGTAAACACCACCCGGCAATGCCGGCTGACCTCGGCGGGCGATCCCGCGATGTTAGCTCCGAGCTCTACCAGAGGCTGGAGTGCCTGTGGTCGGATGTCGTGGACCATCATCGGATGGCCGGCCTTCCGGATATTCCTCGCAACGGCGCCGCCTATGGTACCCAGACCAACAAAGCCTATTATTTCCATTGCCCACCCCGTAGAAACTATTTCAAGCCGTAGCTCGCACCCGCTTTGACGCAATCATAGCGGCCGTGAAAAAAGTCCCGGCTTTGCTCAAGTGAACTCTCTTCGTTCTTTCAAGCGCGGCGCCAGGAATGAACGGGCTGCCAGCTGAGCAATGTTTTTGCCCGGGCGTTGGAGTACGCTCCTTTGCCGCCGGTGAGGCTTCGCGCTTTGTCGCCGATGCTCGGCATCACGCGCGGATAAAGATCGCAGAGCGCTTCGGCCACCGTGCTGTCGTCGGCGACAACGAACAGGATCGTGTCGCTTGGAATCGGCTGCTCGACTGCCAGTCGAAAGGCAAGCGCCAAATCGCGCGCATCGATATAACTGTACGCCTGGAAGCCGGTTGGCCGGCGGCCGCCGTCTTTTCTCATTCGCTCGAGCTCGTCCGGGGTAACCACGCCGCTTGGACGCAGGCTCACGGTCTCCACTCCTTTGCGCGCATAGGAGCGCGCGATGGTCTCGCCGATCTCTTTCGACAATCCATAGACGTCTTCCGGCTTGAGCGGATGATCTTCGTCGATGGGAAGGTAGTCGGGCACAAAGCGCTCGCTATAGCTCCAGCCGACAACCGCATTGCTGCTGGCCGAGACCACGCGCTTGACGCCGAGGCGGAAGGCGGCATGATGGACGTTAAAGGTCCCGACGACGTTGGTTTGGTAGGTGAGGCCGGCCGTAGCGATATTGGGGTTGTGAACAGCGGCGAGATGGATGACCGAGTCGGCGCCGACCATCGCTTCCATGACTTGGCCGAGGTCTTGAACATCGCCGGCAAGGTATTTAACGGCGCCGCGTTCCGGGCCGGACACGCGGTCGAACACGGTGACTTCATGAGCGGGGTTATTGAGCAATTCGCGCACGACCCATTGACCGACTTTGCCGATGCCGCCGGTGACGAGAATCTTCATTTATGCGGATTCGCCTAACCTCGAGATTGGAGATCTATTGCGGAGCATTGATGGGTTGATATCGCGGGCCCAAGCTTTGTGGGCGATCGGCCGGTCGGCCCTCATTTATGTCGCCAGAGGATCTCCGCCGGAAATCACAACCCGTAAAGCGCCCGGGCATTTGCGCCGACGATCTTGTTGGCGACCGGCGCGCCTAACCGCTTGTCCTCCAACACTCCCCGCAGCGCCAGCAGCTCGGTCGCGCTATCGGCGTGCCCGTAGTCCGTGCCGACAACCAAATTATCGTCGCCGGCATGCTCGACGATGTATGGAAGATCATCGCTGGTTTCGCAGCCGACGTAGAAGCGGCTCTCGCGCAGCAGTTCCTTCTTATTTAATTCCCGGCCCTGAAGGTGGTAGCGCTTGGCGAGATCGGCCAGCACGTAGGGGAGCCATTGCGCGCTGACTTCGAGAAAAGCCACCTTCAGTCTTGGAAAACGTTCGGGGATTCCGTCCATGATCATGTTGTGAAAGGCGCCCACGAGCACCAGTTTGAATTTCGAGAAGCCGATGGTTTCGTACTTGAAGTAGTTGAACAAGATCGGGCTTCCCGTGGCGGAATGAATGCAGATCGGCAAGTCCAATCGGCTTGCCGCATCGTAGAGCGGAAAAAAGTAGGAATCGCTCAGCAGCAGATCGCACTCCGATCCGCGGAGAAAGATACCGGCCGCGCCGTTCTCTTTCGCGAGCCTGGCTTCGTCATAAACTCTGTCCATGCTGAGAAGCGGCAACACCGCGACCCAGCGGAGCCGATCTTTCGCCTGCCGCCAGTTATCCGCCATCCATCTGTTGTAGCTGCGGCATAGCGCCAACTCGATTTCCGGCCGGGGCGTGAGCGGAATAATGAAGATCGTCGGAAAAATGACCTGAACGTCGACGCCGAGCTCGTCCATGTGCTTGAGCCGCGCGCCGACATCGCGTAATTCCCGGGAAGCCAGCGGCGTGTTCTTCCCGACATTGCGCGATTTAAGCCGCAAGGTGCCGTCGACCAGCCAGTATTCGTCGTCCGACGAGCCGTCGTGCGCGCCGACCACCTGAGGTCTGAACTTGCGCTCGGCGCCTTCCATGTATTCCCAAGTTTTTTCCGTTTCCAGGACATGCGCGTCCGCGTCGATCCTGAGCATGATCAAAACCTCCGTCTCGAGTTTCTTTGGATGATCGGTTTATGAGATTCGCATAACACCCGTCGCTATGCCGCGTCAACGTTATCTGGGGGGCACGCTCTGGGGTCTACGACTCGACGATCATGGGGTGGTGGGGTCAGTCGCGGGAAAGAGGCGCCCATGATGGAATCAAATAGTCCCATAAGATCCCCTTGCGTTGATCGGCCTCAACTCCGATTGGAATACAAAGTTACGCCTGGTCAGTCCAGGTCCAAAGCAAATCGGATCGCCTCATCGACTTGCTGGATCTTTTCCGTCGAGAGAGCCGTGATTCGCTGCTTGATCAGAACTTTCGGCAGAGTGGTGATGTCGTCA
>DASQUN010000848.1:0-3289 GCA_035641275.1 Candidatus Udaeobacter sp.
GATACACGTTTGCGACAAGTTGTCGTACAAATCAAAAGGAGGTCCCTATGAAAGTCCTAGATGTTTTGGAAATGGCCAAAGAGAGAAAGAAAGGGCAACGACGGTTGGACTTGTTTAGGAGAGAAAATTTAGACACCTGGATTCTGTATTTTCCTGCGGGTGATGTGCAAAGAATGCATAACCATCCTTCAGATCGAACTTACTATGTGCTCACCGGCAAGGGCGTTATGAAAGGCCTCAACGAAACTCACGAGCTTTCACAAGGACAAATTATCAGCATTCCGGCACATGAATACTACGAAGGGTCCAACCCGTACGATGAGCCGATGATTTTGCTCGGCAACAGCCACAAAGCAACGGCGGAAGATGTCGCGAAGGCAGGCGGCCAACGCAATGAAATCGACGAGAAGACCGGTAAGCGGATTATTTACCAGCATGGTGGCGGCCAAGACCAGGGAGTGCTCGCGGACTGATATTTTGCAAACTTTTTTGACTAATAAAGCCCGGCGGGGTTTTCTCGTCGGGCTTTTTTCGTTGATTGCGGGCGCAAGCGCCGCCATGCTAAGCGCTGACTGATGATCCCGCCCCTGCGACAATTCGGCTTTGGCGCCCGTTCAATATTTATCGCCTTGGCCGCTGGCCTCCTGGCGTACCTCACGCTCATCCCGCTCGTGATGTTGATTTACGGCAGCTTGAAAAGCGGACCGCCGGGTGTTCCCGGCGAACTGACTGTCAAGAATTACTTTGCTTTATTCGCCAACTGGCGTCTTGCCCCGGCATTGTTGAATTCGTTGATTTTCAGCACGGGTTCCAGTTTTCTCGCTTTTGCCGGCGGTCTTTATCTGGCGTGGATGACCGAGAGAACCAACGCGCCATGGCGCAGCGCGATGTACACCTGCGTGCTCGTGCCGATGATCGTTCCTGGCATTCTGACGACCGTTGGATGGATCATTCTTTTTGGTCGTCGCTCCGGCATCATCAATATCATCGCCACCCAATTGGGTCTCGACCAGCCCATCGAGATTAACAATATGGCGGGGATGATTTGGGTACAGGGAACCGATCAGATCCCTTTCGCGTTCTTGCTGCTCGCTGCTGCCCTGCGCTCGATGGACCCGTCTTTGGAAGAAGCGGCGATGGTGGCCGGATCGGGTTTCGTGCGCACGACTCTGCGCATCACCATGCGAGTCCTGTTGCCGGCGATCTTGGCCGTATGGATGATCAGTTTCGTACGCGCTATTGAGAACTTCGAAGTGCCAGCGTTAATAGGCATGCCAGCCGGTATCTTGGTCTTCGCCACGGAAGTTTATCTCGCCACCAAGACCGTGCCGACCGATTTCGGTTTGGCCAGCACTTTCGCCGTGGTTTACTTGGCAATCACTACCCTAGGAGTGCTGCTCTATCTCAAGTGGACTGCGCTGTCGGAACGGTTTGCCACCATTACGGGCAAGGGCTTTCGTCCGACCGTATACGATCTCGGCAGGTGGCGGACACTCATCGCTATGGGCAATTTGCTGCTCTGCTTTGTCGTCTTTCTTTTGCCAGTTCTGGTCGTCGTCTGGTCGTCCTTCCTGCCCTTTTACATGGCGCCGTCGAAAGCAGCGATTGAAAGCATGACTTTCGATAACTACAGAAATCTCTGGAACCTGCCGATCGCCCACCGGGCGCTTTGGAATAGTTTTGTGTTGGGAATCTCCAGCTCGACGATCACTATGCTCCTCACCGCGATAATCGCGTGGATCATCGTTCGCTCCAAGTGGCGCGGCAAAGGAGCCCTCGATTTCTTAGCCTTTAGTCCCATCGCCATGCCGGGCTTGGTGCTCGGCATCGCGATTCTTTGGCTCTATTTGGTTCTGCCGGTGCCGGTCTACGGCACCCTGTGGATTCTCTTGATCGCCTACGTGACCAAGTACCTACCGTATGGCATGCGCGCCTGTTCTTCGTCGATGCTGCAAATTAAGAAGGAGCTAGAGGAGGCATCAGAGGCAAGCGGCGCCCGCTGGCAGCAAACGTTTCGTCGTGTCATATTGCCGCTCCTCGCTCCGGGGTTCGTCGCCGGATGGATTTACGTGATCACGCACTCGTTTCGCGAACTCTCGACCTCGATCATGCTCTACCGCAGCGGCACCGAAGTCATCGCGATCGTGCTCTTCGAGCTCTGGGACGGCGGCGCGTACCCACAGCTGGCGGCGCTCGGCATGGTCCTCATCGCAATCTTGGTCGCAATCAGTCTTGCCGCGCGCGCCATCGGCGCGCGTTACTCGATCCAGCCGATGTGAGCCTCCTTTCGGAGGGTCTGTTCAAGGTTCAAGGTTTTCCCTACCTCTTTCCTCCCCGCATCGCGGGGGAGGATGAAGGAGAGGGCTGGAACGATTGGAACTTTGGAACAATTGGAACCAGTAGATTTTCGTAAGGCAGAGAACCATTGGCTTCGTTCCGGAAGGCTCGGTCCTCGCTCCTTGAACATTGAACCTTGAACGAACATCTACTTGAGCTGCTTGCGCACGATAATGTCTTCGATCAGCTTGTAGCCTTTTTCCTTTAACTCGGCCATCTTTTCGTGCCCGATGACTACCTTGCGAATCCGTTTGTCCTCTAGAGCATTGATAATCTCCTGCCAGCCCGCCTTGGCACCGTTTCGGGTCGGAATCGTCCCACCCCCTCGCGTCAACGCGACTACGCCATCCTCACTCAGCACAAAATCGATATAGAGCGCCGCTGCGTGCGGGTTTCTGGCGGTCTTGGCGATTCCCGTATGGCTGCCGAGCGAGCCGGGTGTCGGATTAGGGAAAACCATCGCGATCGGACATTTTTTTTCGTATTTCATCTGCATCACGCGCGGCGGATAGACCTCCACGGCGATTTTCGTTTCGCCGCTGCATAGAAGCTGCACCTGCAGCGTATGGCCGCGCCGGGCCACTGCGCCATTGCGCATCAACGCCTTCATGTATTCCGCGGTTTTAGCTTCACCCCATTCCATTAACCAGCCAAAAACCGCCTGCTCCGGCTCGTTGTCGATGGAAATGTCGTTTTTCCATTTCGAGTTCAGCAAATCGGGATACCCTTTGGGAGCTTCGTTCGGTTTGACTAGATTGGTGTTATAGGCGATCACTGCCAACGTATAATCGGCTACGTACCAACGACCTTCCTTATCCCAATATTGGCTCGCGTAATTCTTCTTCTCCGGGGAATCGTAACGCGCGTGCACACCCGCTTTCATCAGCTCTTCGATGTTGTCGAAGTCGACGCCGACGACATCGGCGGAAAGCTTGCCAACGCGGTGTTCCAG
>DASQUN010000849.1:0-3041 GCA_035641275.1 Candidatus Udaeobacter sp.
CGGTCTCCGGATGGATGCGTCCGATCCACGCCAGGCGAAATTCGCCTTTCTCGACGGCGATGCGGCACGCGGCGGACAGCAGAGTTTCCGGATCGCGTATGCGCACGATGGCCTGGTTGATATCGCTCAGAACAGCATAGACCCGGTTTAACTGCCGAATACGGGCTTCGTGTTTCTTGCGCTCGGTAACGTCGCGCGCCATCAAAACGGCACCGGCCCGTTGACCGTTCACCTCCAATGGGGCATTGGAGCATTCGACCATGACTGCGGAACCATCCTTGCGGAAGAATACCTCTTCTCTGTTTCGTACTGATTTACCTGTGACGTGAATCTGCGCTAGGACGCATTCCTCGCGTGGGAACGGGCGCCCATCCGGATACTGGTGATGAATCTTGTCGTGCAACGGCTGAGCCTTGAGTTCCTCGGCGGTGAACCCAAAAGTCTTAACTGCTTCCGGGTTGATGAATGTGGCCCGACCCTTATCGTTGGACACAAAAATAGAGTCGGCCGCTTTATCAGTAATGTTCTGACTCAATTGAAGCTGATAGCGCAGTTGTTCCTCCGCCTGAGCCCGCAGCGTCGCGGCATCCCCTAGCCCGTGAGCCAGGCGGCTCATTTCGACGATCGGCGATAGAGGTATCTCCGGCGTCTCGCCTCGACCCAGCTTCTCCGCAGCGCGGGAGAGGGCCGAAACCGGCTCCTCGATCCGTCGTCCAAGGCTGGTCGCAAGGGCAAGGGCGGCCAAGAGAAACACGAGCCCCCCGGCGCCGGTAAGCATCAGCGATTTCCTGAGCGGCGCGTCAACCTCACTGGCTGGACTCGCTAATCCAACCGTCCAGCCGCTGAAATCCGAACGATGAAGTGCGGCGACAACTGCCAATCCATCGAGTGTCGTTCCGCGCCAGGTAGCTTCCTGGTATTGCTTGGCCTGAGACGCAAACATTGAGGATGCAGGTTTGCCGAAGAACTTCTCGAAGTCGCGAGTCCTCGCTACGATGACCTGGTTTCTGTCGATGATCGTGGCGATCCAGCTCGACGGCAGCTTCTGGTGCAAAATAAGATCCGTCAGAGGGGCCGGATAAAGCACAGCATTCAGAAAATAATTTACCTGGCCATGCTTAAGAACGGGTAAATGCACGACGATGCCGGGCGCTCCGGTAACCGGCCCGCGAGAAAGGTTGGCAATAGCTGCTTCCTTGCTGTGCCGACCCTGCTCGATGGCTTCGGGGTTGCCGGTGGGCGGTAGAGGCGAGCCGAAGGGGCGCCGGAGGTTAATCAGTTGCCGTCCGGATGAATCTGTCAGCGTTATGTTTTGCCAGGCACGGCTGTACGCGGCAAGTGCCCCTTTCATATCGGCGTAGAACTCCGACAGTTGTCCTTTATCGAGATGAGTTGATGCCGCGAGAACCTTCAAGCTCTGGATGGAGACTAGGAACTCGCGATCCAGCGCGGCTGAGATACCGCGGGCCCTCTCAATCATGCCGTGAGCAAGATTTTCCCGGTGCCGTTGGTACGATAGGTACGTCATTGCGCAGGCGAAGATCACGACCGGCAAGACGCCAGCAACGACAAGCAGAACGAGGTATGAACGGAGTTTCATCTCTTCTAGCTTTCAGCGATCAGCTTCCGTCCCTAGTGCCCGCTTCTGCTGATTGCTTGCGGCTGGCAAGGCAGGAGAACCAAAACCCCGTTGGAATAATCCCCTTGGGCTGTTCGGTTCCCTCTGTGAGATTGCCTCATTCGTTGAGCGCCGCATACTTCTGTTCGCGGAGGTGAAACCCGACCTCGCCGTCCTCGAGAATCGCACATAGATTTTATTGACTACCTACATCAGTGGCCGTACTACCAATTCGCGAGCTTTCTAAAGAACTTATAGCGTTGGTCACTTGGCTATGCCCGGTAAGTTTCCGGCAATTCTAAGCGATTTCGCGGGAATGTGACAGGGAAAACTGTGCATCGATGCGAGCCAGTTGCGCCGGACGCCAAACCATCGCGGAATCGCGCAGGACGGGAAGCGTGAGGATTTGGCTTTCCAGCTTGGTCCTCTCATGCTAATTTGACTATGACCTATTCCTGACTTGAGCTCTCGCTGATGTAAGCTAATGAATCGGCCATAGTCCAGGTAGGTCATACGACTAAATGAAGGAAAACAGAGAGTTTTTTAACCTCTACAACCATGGCCTTATCCGCGTGGCGGTCGGCATTCCCGAAGTGCGCGTCGCCGACCCCGCCTTCAATGGAGCCCGAACCATTGAACTCATAGAAAAGGCTCAGCGCGAAAGCGCTGTTCTTTCGCTCTTTCCCGAATTGGGACTCTCCGCCTACTCCTGTGAAGATCTGTTTCACCAGCAAGCGCTCTTGGACGGCTCGCTTGAAGCTCTCGGTGAGGTTTTGAAAGCATCCGAGAAATTGAAACTAATCGCCGTAGTCGGCATGCCCCTACGAGTTGACCATTTGTTGTTCAACTGCGCCGTTGTGCTGTGTCGCGGCAAGATTTTAGGAGTCGTTCCTAAGACGTTCTTGCCAAATTATCGGGAGTTCTATGAGTACCGGCAGTTTGCGCCCGCGACGGCGGCTTATAGCACCACCATCGATCTGTTGGGCCAAAGCGGAATTCCGTTTGGCGAGCACCTTGTCTTTCAGTGTCAAGAGCAGAAAGAGTTCACATTCTTTGTGGAGATCTGCGAGGATCTGTGGGTTCCTGTGCCGCCATCCTCTATCGCGGCATTGGCTGGCGCAACGGTTATTTTGAATCTCTCCGCGTCCAACATCACTATTGCCAAAGACGAGTACCGCCACAGTTTGGTCGCGAATCAGTCGGCGCGTTGCCTGGCGGCTTATCTCTATACCGCAGCCGGGACAGGTGAATCGAGCACGGATCTTGCCTGGGATGGGCATGCGATCGTTTACGAGAATGGGGATCTGGTGGCTGAATCGGAACGGTTCCGCTACGACTCTCAGCTCATCGTCGCCGAACTGGATCTCGAACGGCTCACTCAGGAGCGCATGTGTCAGAATAGCTTCGGCCAAAGCATGCACCG
>DASQUN010000850.1:0-3507 GCA_035641275.1 Candidatus Udaeobacter sp.
TGCGTTTTGCGGGAAAGCTGTAGCCGCAGTTTTTCACAGCGGCGCGGATCCTGTCTTTGCTTTCCTTAACCGCGCCTTCGGGTAAACCCACCGTGGAAAGCTGTGGGAGACCGGAGGCAAGATCGATTTCGACTTCGACGCACAATGCATCGATGCCGCAGAGGGCGGCGCTGTTAACCTTAGCGAGCATAAACGAGCTGCAGTGGTGGTAAACTAGCAAACGCGGTCCAGAATAACAACCGCTGCGCTTGATAGGTTAATTGTAGACCTTCGGGCTACTCTAAAGTTTCAAAGACGCGACCGAACGAGCATATCGTCGTGTTGGATAGAGTGACTACACCGCTATTTCTCCTGTCTTCACCAGTCTCACCGCCAGGATACCCGCGTGCCGGGAGTCGGTGTCTTCACGGCTCCGCTCCGGTCATAAAAGGCCTGGACAGCGGCCAGCGGAGCGGTATACGATGCATTTCAGAGCAGGCACAGCTTTGCTTCTCATCCTATAACTTGACAGATCATTTATCTGATCGAGCGCGAATCGCCAAAGTGTTTTTCCGGGCAAAAAGTTTGTTAGGGACGGGTTGTTTTACGACCCTCCTAGCCATTGCTGAACCCGCGGCGATCGCGCAAACCGAGAAAATTCCCCGCCAAGTGATCGACCAAGTCGCTGCTCATGGTTCGGCATTGGTGCTGGTGGGCTTGAAGGCGCCATGGCAAACGGAATCCAGCCTGAGTGAAGAGGCGGTACGCGCGCAACGCGACGTCATCGGCTCGGTTCAGAGCGATCTCCTGACCGAGTTGGCGGGAAGAAAGCACAAGGTCATTCGCCGTTACGGCCAGATCCCAGGTATTGCCTTAGAAGTCGGCGCCGATGCTTTGGCGGAATTGGCGCGCTCGGCGAACGTGACAAGCGTGCTGCTCGACCGTCCGGCAGTGAACTCGGAGAATGTTTCGTCGGAGAAAGTCCCTTCCCATCTCTTCAAACAGGCGGCAGACCATGGCACCGTCCTGGTGTTGGCGGGATTGCGGGCACCGTGGCAGCGCGAAGATACACTGAGCGAGGAACTACTGGCTTTGCAGAGGACGGCGATTCTAAACGCCCAGAGCTACATCTTAGCGGAGTTAACCGGTACGCAGTACAAGGTCATGCGGCTATATACGCGAATACCCGGCATCGCGCTCCGAGTCGGCCTGGACGCGTTGAAAGTGTTGGAGAGATCTCCCGCCGTGACTAACGTCCTGCTCGACCGCCCGGCGAGAGCGGCGCGTTAAGGAAACGATCACCGCGCCTTCGGACGATCATCGAAACCACGACGTGTTGAAAAACATCTGGACTCTATGGACTTGCGCTTCTATCTTTAAGGTCCTGCCGCTCCAACAACAGCAACAGAGAAATTAAGGTTCCTCCGAGTGAACAAGAAGCTGCGGAATTCTCATAATCTGGCACCGTCTGCCATCAGCCTTTTGATTCGTCACGGTGAGAAGGGGAGGAGGATTAGGAATTTCCAATGAAACCAAGCAGAAATTGGACCCGGCGAGCGGATTCGACGCAGCATATACTGTCTGCGCGGCTCTATTGTACGCTGGGTAGCGGCTGAGTTAAGCTCTAACAGAAGGAACTCGTTCGCATGAAACAAATCTGCTTCGTCTGTCAAAACGTCGATTGTAAAAGCCGAGGGTCTGAGCAAATTATGAACGAATTGGCTGATAGAGTTGCCGCCCGATCTCTCGACGTGGAGGTGAGACCTTACCTGTGTTTCGGGGCGTGCGAATACGGGCCTAACGTTGTGATCCACCCACAAAAGACTTGGTATGCAGGTGTCAAATCGGACGATCTGCCGGAGATAATTGATTCTTTAGCCGGCGGACCGGTCGTAGTCCGGCTCGACACCATCGACCCAGCTTTGAAAGAGATGACTTACGCGCTGCTGGATACCGGCGTGTTTTAGGCTAGCGGCTACCGGGGGATCGGATCCGAGCGGAGCGCCGGCATGACTTCTTGTGTGAATAGGTCGAAGGAGGTCTGGCAGGCAGCACGGGAAATACCCGGGACTGAGAATCGGCAGATAAGATGCTGGACACCCAACTGTCTTTGAAAGCGGGTAATTTCCTGAACGCATGTTCTCGGGTCACCTAATACAATCCGGTCTTCGGCGAGCCGCTCAATGGTGAGTTTACCGGTGGGCCGTTTGACTACCGGGTGGGGCCAGCGGAAGTACATTCCTTCATAGGCTTGGATAAAAGAATCACCCGCTGCGCTCATTGCTTGCTTCGTGCTGCTCGCCACGAAGATATAGCGGAACAAGGCTATCTCAGCTTCGCCTCGTCCGGTTTCGCTGCACGCGATTCGATACCGGCTTGCACAAGCCACAAGCTCTTCAAGATTGGCCGATGGGCCCGCGATCCAGCCCTCTCCGAGGCGCGCCGCGCGGCGAATGGCGGGCTCCGTCCAGGCTCCAAACCAAATGGGCGGTCGTGGCCGCTGCAGCGGCCGGGGAGTGACCGTGGCATTGTCCACCCGGTAATGCTTTCCCCGGTAAGTGACATGCTCTTCTGTCCAGAGCCGGTGAACCAGCGAAGCGCCTTCTTCCAACCTGCTCCCGCGCTCTTTGATCGACACACCAAAGGCGCCGAATTCCTCAGGGGCGTAGCCGGCGCCTACTCCCAAAATTACGCGGCCACCGGAAATCACGTCGAGCATCGCTCCTTCCTCCGCAACCATCAAAGGATGGTACAGGGGGAGCAAAAGCACACCCGTGCCTAAGCGGACGCGGCGTGTCCGGGCAGCGATAGCGGTCAGTCCGATGAGAGGCGCGGGATTTAAAATAGGATTGTTGTGATGCTCGCCGAGCCAGATCGAGTCAAATCCCGCTTCTTCAGCTCGCTCGCATTCTCGCAGGGTCTCTTCGAAGCTCGCCTGTCCCTGCAAGGGACTTAATCCGATCGTCATAGTCGACTCATGCTCGCGTGCTGGGGATCCTGAAGCGCTCGAAGGAAGGTATTCGACCCCTGGTTCCGTGTCAATGTGAAGCGAGACCTTAAGATGAACATGGACTTTGGTGTTTCGGCGCGATAGAAAATCGAAGACGCATGACTTACCGCCCTATTCTCACGGCTTCGGTTCTTGTGGTCGTCGCGCTTATCTCCGCGACCGTCGAGACATCCGAACGAGGAATAGAAAAGAGTTCAAAGGAAAACCCGCCGGTAATCGATCTTTCAACTTTAAAGACACTGTCGGGCGTTGTTGAGACGCTGACCTCCAAAAAGATTGTCTACGTGGGGGAACAGCACGACAGATTTTCGCACCATCAGGTTCAACTCGAAATTATCCGTGCCCTCTATCAGCAGACTCCCAGGATTGCCGTGGGCATGGAAATGTTTCAAAGGCCATTCCAAAAAGCGCTCGACGACTACATCGGCGGTCTTATCGACGAGCGCGCTTTCCTGAAACAGTCCGAATATTTCAAGCGGTGGAACATCGATTACAACCTCTACAAGCCGATCGTGGAT
>DASQUN010000851.1:0-4735 GCA_035641275.1 Candidatus Udaeobacter sp.
CTTTCGCCGGGAATCTGCTGCGTAAGGCGTGGCGCGCTCAAGCGCAGCATCTCGCGACCGTAGTATTCGAGATAGTCGATCGCCTCCGCCACGTCGGCGTCCGCCTCACGCCAGCCTTTGCCCACCTCGAAAACCTCCCAAGCCGCCAGCTCTAGCCGTCGCTGCCGCATGATGTCCGCCGCGCGGAAGAGAATCGCCGCGCGCTCTTCAGGAAAGACATTTCTCCACCTGGAAAAAAACTCTGCAGCGCTTAGCAATGCGCGCTCCGCCTCTCTTGGACCGGCGACGGCAACCCGGCCGATGATTTCTTGCGGGCCAGCGGGGTTATGCGATTCCAGCCGTTCTTTTGTTTCTGTTTCTTCGCCGGCGATCCAAAGGGAGTATTCACGACCTAATTTCTTTCTGACTTGTTTGAGCGTGTCAGCGAAACGAGCACGGTTTTCTTCCCGGGAGAAATCGAGCGGGGGTTCGTTGCAAAACGGTGGAACGGTCCCTCCCTTCCCTCTTCTTCGCGATTCAGAGCGTCTCGGGTTTGAAGCCTTCTTCGGCGCCGGCGGCAAAATCAACTTATCGATCTCTTCCTCCTCGGCATACGTCTGACGCAAAAACGAGGTATTCGAGGTATTTTCCATCAGACGTCGGATCAGGTAAGCCATACCCGGTAGAAGTTTGCCGACTGGAAGGTAGACACGCACTCGCTGGCCATTTTGAATCACGGCGCGGCGAATCGGTTCGCCCATCCCGTAGAGCATCTGAATTTCGTAGCCACTATTTGAAACGCCGAGCTCCTTGGCGGTCGCGATGGCGTGAGCCAGACTGCGAATGTTGTGACTACCAAAGGCGGCATCAATAATATCGCGGCTTTCAAGCATGAGACGCGTGAGCCGCTCATAGCTTGCGTCGGTCTCCCCCTTGTCGAGAAAAACCGGAATCGGCCAACCCTTTTGTTTGGCCCACGCGATCTCGCTATCCCAATAGGCTCCCTTGACCAGACGTACTCCGATTCTGCGCTTTCTCTCCCGCGCCCAGCGAATCAAACCCCGCAGATCTCCTTCCGCGGCGTGAAGGTAGGCTTGAATGGCGATGGCGGCCGTAGGTTCTGATATGAACTCTCTCTCTTCGAGCAAATCGCGAAAAATCGCTAGGGTCACATCCTTAAACGCCGACTGTTCCATGTCCACCGTCAACGCCGCCTTGAGCCGCGCCGCCTCGCGGAACAGCGGCCGCAAGCGTTCGCGCACAATCTCTTTCGTATCCGGATCCAACGGATCGAAGCGCGCACACAACGAGGAAAGTTTCACCGAGAGATTGACCTTCGGCAACGGACCGGTGACGCCGTCGTCGATCTGAGAAATGGACGGCCAACGGCTCGCCATCGAGGTCAGATTTTGCAGCAATTCAAGGTAGCGCCGCTGCATCGCCAGTGCTTCCTTGTCGCTCACTGTGGCCTCACCCACGACATCCAGGGTAAATGCCGCCGGCTCCGATCTAAGCGCTTCAAGGACCGCCTTCAGAGCCTCCGGTTCCTCTTCAGCGATAAAGCGGCGCGCCAGGCGTGCAACGTTTTGCCGGACCAGAGGCGCAAAGAGCCACCCGGCATGCAATGCCTGCGCGAGAAAGACCAAGCCGCCGAAGGCATGGTCCACCTTGGCAAAATATTCCTCCAAGTGGCGGCCGACCTCCGCCGCGGAATCCAGACTGGGGAGAACGTCGACAAAGCGAAACAGCGCGACGCGCAACGATTCATCTTTCAGTGACCACTCGATCATCTTGCCCAACCAATCCTGCGACTCGAAGATCGAAGGCTTGTGCTCCGCCGCTTGGCGATAGAGCGAACGGGCTAACTCTTGAACCGCCCTTTCTTGGTTGATGGCTGTTTCGTTCATGGAAGTTCGCCCCTTCGCCTCCGTAATATAAATACAATGGCCGCGCTCAACAGAGAAGGGTGGATGGTAACGTTTGGGGAGGATTGGAGAAATCTGTCGATGAGTTAGTTCTCAGTCAAAAGTGAACTCCATGCTTCGACTACGGCTCAGCATGAACGGGAAATCCGAGCGACCCGAGAGATCTTCCGTTCGCCCTGAGCGTTGTCGAAGGGAAAACGGGAAGTTCTTTTCGAGAACGAGTGTGCGTCTCCGAAATTCGCAACAAAAGTTTGCCGTCATTCCGGTCAAGCTGGCGGTAGCTGGCGCGAGCCGGAATCCAGAAAATACAAGGGAATACTCGATTACCGCTTTCGCGGTAATGACGCAACCGAGACACCGACTTATTCCGTGAACCTCCGAGACAAGACACTAGTTAACCACAGTAGAATCCGAATGCGGCGGAAAAGCTTTGTGACATCTTGAGTGAGAGAAACCTCATGTTTTGTTATCGAAACAGCACCTTGGCCAGCTCTGATCGGTATTTTTCGGTGAGCGGATGATCCGATCCCAGGACCTCAAAGATCTGTATCATCGCTTTCCGCGCCCCATCGTCTTGAAATTCACGATCGGCCTTAACGATGGTCAAAAATTCCGCCAGCGCCTCTTCGTAGTTCTCGCGCGCGGCCAGTGCCTGAGCGAGATTAAACCTCGCCTCTAAGTTGTCCGGCTCCGACTTAACCGTCGCACGCAACGCCGCTTCGTTCTGAACCCCTCCTTCGCGGAGTTTTAACAGCGCGATGAGGCGGTCTGCTTCCTTCCTTTCCTCAGCGGTCAAAGAAACGTTTTCCAAATGATCCAAAGCCGCTTCATATTCGCCTTCCTTCATCAGTATGCGCCCTAAGCCCAGCAGCGATTTGGCGTGATTCGACTCTGACTGAAGAATGGATTGGTAGATCGCTTTCGCCTGTGAGGCCTTACCTTCCTCTTCCAGCCTGGCCGCTTCTTGAGCCTGCTTGTCCGCCGCGGACGGCAGGAAACGAGACAAAAACTCGCGGACCGCGGGCTCCGGCAGCGCCCCCGTAAACTCCGAGGCGATTTCTCCGTCTCGAAAGAGTTTCACGGCCGGTATGCCCTGGATGCCGAATTCACCCGCGAGCGCTGGATTGTCGTCAACGTTGACCTTTGCCAAAACAAACCCGCCAGCGTACTCCTCGGCGAGGTTTTCCAGCATCGGGCCAAGGACGCGACACGGACCGCACCAAGGCGCCCAGAAATCCACCAGGACCGGAACTTCCTTGGAACGTTCCAAGACCGCTGTTTCAAACTCCTCTTCGCCGACCTCAATGATCCCCTGATTCATGAATGACTAGCTATTCCTCTATGGATTGAAAGACTTGAGCTTGAATTCCTTGAAACACTGAGCCATCGACAGCGCACGTTCAAAACGTTCAATCCGTCCGATCCGTTCAAGCCCTTGATCACCCAGCGACAATCTCCTTGGCGAAGTTTCGCACTTGTGCGGCAACGGGCCGTATCGCATAGACCACAGCTTCCCACACTTCGTCCTCGCTCGCGCCGCACTCGCGGGCCCTGCCGAGATGGAGCTTCGCCCCGTGCTGATGCCCGATCGCCAGGTTGACGGCGAATTTGATCAGCTCCGCCGCCTTCGGCTCCAATGATCCCTCTTTGTATTGGATATCAAAAAACTCCATCTGCTTAGCCATAGCCGCATCTCCCTCCTAAATATTTTGGGAACCAAAATTTGAATCCAATCGACTCAGTCTCGCCATTGTTTCTGCCGTTCTTGTTGGCGCATTTCGCTCTCCCGCCAAGGCTGTGTCATAAGTCCGTTCATGGTTCGACAAGCTCACCACGAACGGACGACCGACGAAAATTGAATCGCTTAACCCGTTGTCCTGAGCACCGTCGAGGGGCGGCGAGTCACGGGACAGCCTGGTCGCGGGTATGCAGACTTCATCTTGATTAGCTCTTCATCTTTGCAAATGATTCCGGTTCGAAAGCCGCGCCGTTCAGCGTAAACCGGCGCTCCACCGGAGTCGGCTTAAGGATCGTCTGCATGACGTAGCAGCCCTTCTCCGCATTGCGCACCACGGCGGCAACCTTTTCCGGCTGTTCGGAAGATTGGAGCTCACAACGCGTTTCGAAGCCCAATCCCGCGGCTTCGATCGTCTCCTGTAACACCGAACCTTCGCTTTTGAATCGAGCTTTGACAAAGATCTTTGCCTTGTCGATTCTGGTCTTCATCATTTCCCCGTACCGGGAAATCTGCGTGAGCAGTCAAAAGGCCAGCGACAGCCCGAAATAAGCCAGCGGCGGGGGCGCCGTGTTCTCGCCGCCGGTGCGTTCCGCTTCATCGCAATAGACGGTAAACCCGCGCGCGTGTCCTTCCTTGCGCATCTTCTGGAGCGCTTCTGCGTCGGCCTCCAACACTATTTCCCGCTTAACTTGAATATCGTCCGGCATGAGCTCTCCTTCTAATGAGAGATTTAGTCAGATATGAATCTTCTTGCAATACGTCTAGCCGGAAACGGCCCCCCTACTCATTACTCCAGCCACTCCATGGCTCTAGCTTTGCCTGGCGGCGCGGTATTCTTCCAGATAGAGCTCGAGCAATGCCGAAAGAAGCCCGAGCAATACGGGCCCCAGAACGAGTCCTAACGCACCAAACACGGATAAGCCGCCGAGAATTCCGAAGAAGAGAAACAGGATCGGAAGCTTGAGACGGGTCCCGATGAAGAGCGGTTTCAGAATATTGTCGACGGTGCCAACGAGTCCGACGCACCAGATAAGAAGCAATACCCCTCTTAGGGTTTCGCCTTGGACGAACATATATATCGAGGCGGGCACGG
>DASQUN010000852.1:0-2441 GCA_035641275.1 Candidatus Udaeobacter sp.
TCACTGCACCGGGTCCCCTTTCGTGAGCAATTTCACGACCGTAACCACCATATAGATCACAGGCCAGGCCGCCGCCAAAAGGATGAACGCAAACGCCACCATCTCCTTGGCCAGTTCCCGCGCTGCTTCGATCCGGAACTCGCGTCTTAAATTGTAAAAGGTTCGGAATTCCGATCTGCGCTCGCCGTCGTAAGGCGAGGAATAGCCGCGCCATTCGCGGAAGCCTGAATGAAAGAAATAATCCGTCTGCGGAAACGGCTTCCTGCCGGCAGCGGATGGACTCGTCGGTTTCATGGCCTGTGATCGACAGCTCAGACGATACCCGCGACTATGATAGCACGTTACGAGAAGGAATCAGCCTGAAATAATGGCCGGCGAACGTTGCGAACCGGCAAAGACAATTCCAAAAAACGGGACCGTTATATCAGATCGGAGACGTCATGCATCGTAAGCGACTTACGATGCATGAAGATTTGGACTTCCGTAGTCGGGCGGCCCAAACCCAGTCGTTGTTCCCAGCTGCCTATTGCCAGTGACCCGGGACCCATACCCAGCCGCCGGCCCGACGCAGCCATTGGCCTTCCACCCATACCGCCGTCGGTCTTGGACGCACTACCCAGCTGCCCGGCACCCAGGCATAGTCGCCTCCAGTCCATCGCCAGTAACCTCTTGTATAGGAATACCCCGGTCCCGGCGCTACCGTCTGCGTTTCAACCCGAACAGGCGGCGGAGGTCTGGTCACCAACACCTCTCGCGTGCCGGGACCAGCCGTTGTCACCTCTTGGGTGGTTGTCGTAGTTGTGACTGTCGTCGGTTCAGTTTCGCAGCCCATCAATGCAACCGACGCCAGCGCCAACAGATAAATGCCTTTTCTCATATACGCCTCCTTTTCTTGAATTCGTTTGGCATCAGTAACTTGGCTTTATTAGAAGTGAAACCAGCTCGTCCAGTGCCGTTCTTTACTTGCGTGATTGATAGCAAAAGATCGATTTTGGCCGGATGATGCGGCATGCTTTACGTCGTCGCCACACCGATCGGCAACCTGGGCGACATTACGTTGCGTGCGCTTGATGTGCTAAAATCAGTCGATCTGATCGCGGCGGAAGACACGCGGCACTCGGGGATGTTGCTAAAGCATTTTGAAATCAAAAAGCCGCTTCTCAGTTATCACGAGCACAATGAAGCGATGCGAACCGCGCAGCTAGTCGAGCACCTCGCCGCAGGCGAAAACGTCGCGTTGATTACTGATGCCGGAACTCCGGGGCTCTCCGATCCCGGCGCGCGCCTCATTCGCGAATGTATCAAACGCGAGCTTCCGTTCACCATTATTCCCGGACCATCATCCATTCTGGCCGCGCTCGTCGGTTCGGGATTTTCAACCGAGAAATTTTACTTCGGCGGATTTCTGCCGATCAAAAGTGGACAACGCGAACGAGAATTGCGTGCAGCCGCTGAGCGCAACGAAACAACCATCTTTTTTGAATCCCCTTATCGCCTTACAAAAACGCTCAGCGCCAGCGTCAACATCATGCCCGATCGACAACTCTGCGTCGCGCGCGAGCTGACGAAGAAGTTCGAGGAATTCCGACGCGGCGCCGCCAGTGAGCTGTTGGCACATTACCAGGCTCATCCACCGAAAGGCGAAATTGTGCTGCTGATTGGAATGGTGAGAGATTCCTCGAGTCCGCTCGGAATGACAAAGGGCTAGTGCCACTCGTGATCACGTCACACCTTTCCGCTTGTCAAAGTCCTCCATCTGTGGAATTTTGCGCGGCTTTTTCTCCCTGGAAAACCCTTATGGCTTACGCAATTATCAAGACCGGCGGCAGGCAGTATCGTGTCGCGGAAGGCGATACAATCGATGTCGATCTTCTCGACGTCGAAGCGGGGAAGACCGCCACATTCGGCGATGTCTTGATGTATGCCGACGGGAAAGACCTTACGCATGGAAACCCACTCATCTCGGGAGCCAGGGTCACCGCCGAAGTGGTCGAACAGCGCAAGGACAAAAAAGTGATCGCGTTCAAGTTTAAACGACGTAAAGGTTATCATCGCACGGTCGGACACCGCCGAAAGCTGACCCGGGTGAAAATCAAAAGCATTAGCGTCGGCGCGAGGAAAACTGCGGCCAAAAAGAGCGAGGAATAAGCTAGCCAGTCAATCTACCATCAAAACTCAACCATCAATCTTCTCTAATGGCTCATAAAAAAGGACAAGGCAGTGTTAAAAACGGCCGCGACAGCGTCAGCAAGCGGCTGGGCGTAAAAAAATTCGGCAGCGAGATGGTCGTTGCTGGCAACATCATCGTGCGCCAGAGAGGGACGAAATTTTTACCGGGAAAAAACGTGGGGCTCGGTCGCGATTACACGATCTTTGCACTCGTGGACGGAAACGTCCGCTTCGATCGCGCGGGCCGGCGAGTGAATGTTGATCCTGTGGCG
>DASQUN010000853.1:0-2866 GCA_035641275.1 Candidatus Udaeobacter sp.
ATTTCGCCGAAAGTTTTTCACTCACCGCCGTCAGCAAGTTTCTCACGGCGAGAAGATAAGCGTCCAGGTCACCGTCCTCGGGAACCCGTTCGTTCAACTCCTTTCGGTCAGGCTCCGTCGCCGACGCGACACGGAACCCGAGCGACGGCACAGAGCCTTCTCGGATTTTGGCAATGGACCGAAAACCGAGCAGCCGGCTCTGTCTTGTACCCGGTGAGGGAGCGGCCATCGGAGCCCCGAGGCCGAGCAGATCGCGCAGCGCGTTATCGACCTCGAGGGTGTACCCGATCGGATCGCCGGTTGCGGCGGGCTCCAAAATCCGCGCCAGTCCTCTCAGCGCGTCGGGCGACAACTGCAGGAGCCCCATCTGAGATGCTTGTCCCAGCGCCACCCACTGATCTAGCACGTCAATGAAGTTCACATAACGATCGACAGCCTCCTTCGGCAGCGCAGGCAGCGCTTGCTTCAGGATCGGCGACAATCGCCTCCAGCCGCCCTGGAGCAGCTGCGGAACCGGATTCTGTCCGGCGGATGCAAGCGCCACGACATCCGCCAACTCGTAACGCAAGTCGAGAAATGTCTCCGCCAACGATTCTCTAAGATCCGGAGGAATTTCCTGGCCGAAGCGTTTCACGACAAAGGTCAAAAACGCATCCCATTGCCGCCAGTCCACCTGGGCGCCGCCCAAACCCGGCAATTGGCTTAATTGGAGCTGAGCGGCAAGTCGCACCTCCGCATTGGCGGTGTCTTTGGCGTCAATCGGCGACACGAGCGTTAGTAACAGGATCGCAACCGTCAGGGTCGGCGCGCGCGGGAAAAACGCTTTCGCCATAGGTTTTTCTCTATAGGATTGCCGTGCGAGAGGTCAACCTCGCTGCTTCGTAAAGGGCAAAGGCGAAAGGATAAGGGATAAGGGACAAAAGCCGTGATTGTGTTCGCGATTAATGCTCGTGGTCGTGATCGCGTATCGATCATGACTTTCTGGGCTTGTATGAGGAAGATCGAGCTTTCAAGCGACGGCCGCCGGTTGCCCTACAGCGTGCGTCGCATGCGACTCAGAGAGCCGATTTTCAAGACCGCGTGCGTCGAGATAGCTTGACCCCGTTGACACCTAAGATTTGACTTCGATAGGCTGGCGTTCCTGACTAAATGAAGAAATTCTTCTGCTTTTCATTCATCTTGCTCATTTCTTTTCTTGCGGGAAATTCTTATGGAGACTTTACCGGAAAAGGGCATGTTCACACGCTCTCAAAGACAAAACAGGTTTTTTGGAATCCGGACTGCCGGTCGACCGACACGTGCGATCTCAAAAGATTCACGCTTACAACGTCGGTTTACGAAGTTTGGTTCAGTGACGACCCCAATTATCCCGCTTACGGCAACGGCGTGATCATGGAATACGAGACCGATTCAGTGGATGCGCTCGAGAAATACGCCATTGTTCAATTCATGAAAGGCTGCGTTTTTGACAGTTCAAAAAATGGCGAAGGCAAGATAACTAGGAATCTAAGTTATGTCGTACCGAGCTTCGGGGAAAACATTCCTTTTTGCTTTCCCGAATGGGTGATAGATTCGCACGACACCGATCCGGCATACAACAGCCATCCTGAATACGGCAGATTTTATTTATTGAGATGGAATAAACCCGGCTCATATGATTACCGGACCCAGAAATACTACGGGGCCGAAAAACCGAAAATTCCCGTTGTTTACATGACCGATCACCCCGCTGCAGCGTTCGTTACCGGAATTGGCGTAAAAAATGCCGCGCTGGAATTTAAAACCTGTATCTATAAGGCGAGCGATGTTCCCAGGCAAACACGCCGGGACCACATCGGCTTTGCAAAAGCCATCACTTGCTTTGAGTGGCAAAACGTTTATGTGTACGATTTTGATGAGGGAAACTTCCAGGCCAATTGGGCGGATGTTCCGAGGCCGGAAGAGCCATACATGCGCGTAAATGCGTACCTACTCGTGATTTTCGTCACGCTGTTTATTGCAATCGCTCTAGTTACTTTTTCACACTTAGGCAAGTTCCTCAGCCAAAGAGATCGCTGATAATGATTGTCTATCAAACAGAAGGCGTGGCAGATCCAGGAGTGGGTGAAATTTTTACTCGCTACATTGCTCTGCCATAAGGGACGTTGTGGGCCGAGAAGCGAGAGCGCAAAGGGGTGAGTCATTCTCCTTGGGGTCCACGGCCCAACGAAATCTTTCTTAACGCGCTCTCCGAGGTCATCTCCCGTTATTGTCCAAAGTAATTTTCTGCAAACTCTCCGATTGGAGTAGGGGAGTAGTAGCCGCGCAGCCAGTAGAGTCACGGCCGTGTCGCCTTGAACCGCGGAGACTGTAAGATTGTCAAGATTAGAAGAGGCTGTTGAAAAACTCTCTCGGAGTCCTTCGACGAGCTCAGGACGAACGGACGGGTTTTGATATTATTGACAATTTCCCGTTCATGCTGAGGCCCTCGAAGCATTCCGAATCTTTTTCAACAGCCTGTAGAAATCCTGACCCCGCAGACTGCCCCCACTTAGAACGATTGGTTAACGATGATAGCATACCTACATGAACTGCAATGACTGGCCGACAAAAGATTTCGACGAGTTAAGGAGTTCAGCGAATCCGCCACGTGGCGATTTCTGGCCCCGGAGTGGCCCAAACTTAGAGAGAAGTCGAAAATGCGAAAGCTTGGATGAAATTGCACGTTAGGTGGGATGATCGACGTATCTGTGCTCCGATCTGGAACAGATAACCGCAATCATGGAGGAGAGTTATGAGTCAATCGCCTAGTTTAGCGACCGTTCTGATTGTTTCTACTTTAGCTCTTGGCGGCTGTGAACTGGCCGGAGACATTTTCAAGGCCGGA
>DASQUN010000854.1:0-2177 GCA_035641275.1 Candidatus Udaeobacter sp.
CGCCCGGGTTCATTGATCCCCACACCCATCTCGATGCCCAGTTGCTGTGGGACCCGCTCGGCACCTCTTCGTGCTTTCATGGGGTCACTTCTGTCGTTGTCGGGAACTGCGGCCTCAGTTTGGCGCCGGCCAAATCGGAGCATCACGAGGCCCTGATCAAGAGATTTGTCCGCGTCGAGGCGATCAGCCGGCGCGTGCTGGAGGAAGGCGTCAAGTGGAAATGGACTTCTACAGCAGAATACCTCGACGCTGTGGGAACCCGCCTAGGGATAAACGTCGCTGCGCTGATCGGGCACATCGCCGTGCGCCATTACGTGATGGGGGAAGATGCGGTGGAGCGAGAGGCGACGGCGGATGAGATCGTCCAAATGCAAAAGCTGGTGCGACAAGGGATGAAGGCCGGAGCGGTGGGCTTTTCGACCAACCAAAACCCGCGCCACATGAGAGAGGATAAAAAGCCGGTGGCGAGCCGTCTCGCATCGAAAGAGGAGCTGGGCGCGCTCCTGGATGTTTTGAGCGAGATGAACGCCGGGGTAATTCAATTAAGTGGCGGAGGCGCAGACTCCCGCGGGCGCGTGAGCTATGCCGCGGATTTAGCGCGCCGTACGGGACGCCCGGTTCTATGGCAGAGCATCAGCCACAGTTGGAGCCGTCCGGACCATTGGCAAGAGATGCTCGCCAACACGGAGCGCGTTTTCAGGGAAGAAGGTTTGCCGATTTACGCCATGACACAAGCTAAACCGTTTCAAAACCGTTATACGTTGTTGGATGCGCAGTGCTTCGATGAGTTTCCTACCTGGAAATCAGCGATGTTTACCTCAATCCCGGCACGGAAACAGATGTTCGCCGATCCTGATATTCGAAAAAAGCTCCGCGCGGAAGCGATCGAAGATCAATCTCCGTCGGTTTTTCCGAGACGGTGGGACGTCATATTCGTCGACCATGTCAAGCTTGCCAAGCATAAGCCCTTCGAGGGCAAAACTGTGCAAGAGATCGCGAGAGCACAAGGAAAGGACGGTCTGGATTGCTTTTTGGATATATCGCTCGACGAAGATCTCGAAACCCGGTTCGTGCATATGAATACCCAAGGCGACCCGCAGGCCGTTTGCGAAATTCTCAAGCATCCCGCCGTGATAATCGGCCAGTCCGATGCCGGCGCACACATGGGCTATGACGCAAGGTTCGGCTACTGCACGGCATTTCTCGGCCGTTGGGTGCGGGATCACCGGATCATGAAACTGGAGGAGGCGGTGTCGAAATTGACTTTCCGGGTAGCTTCCATTTTTGGACTGAGCGATCGCGGTCTGATCAGGCCTGGCTTCGCCGCCGATATCGCCGTTTTTGACCCAGCGACGATTAACACGCTGGAGCCCGAGTACGTTCAAGACCTGCCGGGAAATGAAACACGGATGATCCAACGGGCAGCCGGAGTGCATCACACCGTGGTGAATGGGCAAATCGTCATCGAAAACGGCGTACCAACGGGCGCTTGTCCGGGCGAGGTGCTGCGGCAGAAACGATGGAGCGATTAGACGGTGCAGTAGATCAAGGCAGCTCCTCTAGGAGCCGGCCAGCGCCCTTAAGCGGCTGGCGAACGCGGAGCCGCTTCTGAACGTACCAGACGCGCGCTGCGACCGGATGGACGACCGGGATTTCAAGGTCGTCCTCAACCGGCGTCACATCCACGACCCGCCAGGCGCCGGAGCCTAGAAGATAGATTCCCTGCGCGGTGGAATGTTTCAGAAACGACCGCTTGAGATGCGAGTAGATTTCTTGCGGGGACAGGTTATCGGCTTCAGCGGGTGAGGTGTCCATTCCTTCCATCGCGAGCACTTCAAATCCTGCGTCGGTGAAATAGCGCGTAAACAGATCGTTGAGCTTGTTATCTCGATAGTACGTGCAGCCCACAAACTTCTTAATGTCTAAGGCTCTGAGCGCTTCGGCCTGGGTCATCCCGGAAGTAAAAATCGGCACCTTGTACCTCGCTTCCCACTGCTTCACGATCTCCTGCTCGCTCTTGTAACCACGAATCATGAACGGCGGTCCACCTTCGGGATGCATGAGATCGACGCCGATTCGGGCAAGCTCGGCGACTTGCTCGTTGTAACTTTCCAGCGCGTCAAGGTAACCCCGCTCCGTGTGTTCTTTGATTCCGGCATACATTGGAATGACTCCGA
>DASQUN010000855.1:0-14430 GCA_035641275.1 Candidatus Udaeobacter sp.
TTTCTAGCAAGGCCGTCAAGTCCAGCTTCGGCGCGAGATCCTGTCCGTAACCGCCGAGATGGATGCCGGTCAAAACGATTTCCTTGTATCCGGCATCCGCGAGCTGTCTAACCTGCTCCATCACGTCTGCTGGCGCTATGCTCCTGCTCAGACCGCGCGCAGTCGGAATGATGCAATAAGTACAGGAATAATTGCAGCCTTCTTGAATTTTGAGAAAAGCCCGGGTGTGAGCGGGCAGGGCCCGGGTACCCGTCACCGGGACGCCGCGTTCTCTCCTAACGTCGCTGACCGCGACACGCACATCTTCACTCCCGGCAGGCAGATCGACAAAACGGAGCAGATCGCCGAGACGGTTCAGCCCGACCACATAATCAACGCCGCGAAGACGGGCGACGTCCTCTGGATTAACCTGGGCGTAGCAGCCTGTGACTAATACCTTGGCGCTCGGGCTCCTCCGTTTGGCGCGGCGCACCAGCTGCCGCGCCTCCCCATCCGCGCGGTCCGTCACCGTACAGGTATTAATGATGTAACAATCCGCGGTCTCATCGAAGGAAACAAATGAATGCTTGCCTTCCAATCGGCTCTGAATCACCGCGGAATCATACTGGTTGATCTTGCAGCCAAGGGTGGTGATGGCTATGCGCATGGTCTCGCTTCGCACGTAATCGCAAATTGCAAATCTCAGATTTCCGATATGGCCATTTGAAGTTCGCGATTTGAGATCAAGCGACCCGCTCATCGCGGATCGCTTGGGCGATCCAGCCGCCCCCCAATAGTTGATCGCCCCGATAAAAAACCGCCGCCTGCCCAGGTGTCACCGCCGGAAAAACTTCTTGGAAGCGAACTGCGCAAGCACCATCAGCCAGTCGTCGGACAACGCACGGCACCGCGGGTGCGCGATGGCGAATTTGCACCTGCGCTGCGATCTGTTCCGCTTCGAGCGGCTCGATCCAATTTATGTCACGGGCGATAAGTCCCGCGCATCCGAGCGCTTCTTTCTTCCCAACCACGACCCGCTTCGACTTCTCTTCGACGCCTAGGACATAGAGCGGCTGTGGCGCTGATATCCCCAATCCCCTTCGCTGGCCTATGGTTACGCCGTGAATGCCGCAGTGCCGGCCGAGCACCCTTCCCGACTGATCGACAATATCGCCGCCCGCCATATCGTGCTCATCCGCGTACCTTTCGACGAGGGCCCGGTAATCGCCAAAACAGATATCCTGACTTTCTGGACGATCCGCGACGGGCAAGCCAATTTGGCGTGCCCGTTCTCGGACCTCGTTCTTGTGCATTTCACCCAGTGGAAAGAGCGTATGGGCCAACTGATCCCGGTTCAAAGCAAATAGAAAGTACGACTGATCCTTACTGTAATCCGCGCCGCGAAAAAGAGACACTCGCTGCGTCTGCTCACTGCTGACAACTCGCGCGTAATGACCCGTGGCAACGTAATCGGCGCCATGATTCCTAGCCCACGTGAGCAGGACGCCGAGTTTGAAATCACGATTGCAGGCAACGCACGGGTTCGGCGTGCGTCCGCGCAGATAATCGCGCGCAAAAGGCTTGACCACCGTATCGACGAACTGCGGGCGGAGGTCCAGGAGGGTGTGACTGATTCCGAGAGCATCGGCGACGTCCTTCGCGCCGCGATGATCAGAGCAGACGCGCGGGCCGAGATCGCCCTCCCACAGCCGCAGTGAGACACCCTGGACTTCATAGCCCTGCTCCACGAGGAGGCCGGCGGTGACCGAACTGTCAACCCCTCCACTCATGGCGACCACGACTCTGCTATTTCCATTCATCCCGGACATGACTCTTTCTGCACTCCATCTCGGCTAGCCTAATGGTTATTCTTCAATAACTCTTTGACCCTATTCAGAACCTCGCTCTCCTCTGCTGTCTTCTCCTCAAGCCCGCCTTGCCGAGCGCTCAGTTCGTCGACCTTCTTCTCCAATTTTTCAACATAGTCGGCAAGACCACTGATTGCTTTGGCGATGACGTCGGGCAAGTCGGCCGAGTTGAGGTCAATAATCGCTTTGCCTGTCGGCGTATGCCTCGCTTCGATCTTCACCACTCTGCCCGGGATGCCGACGACCGTGGAATGCTGTGGCACCGAGGTCACTAGCACGGAGCCGGCACCCACTCGACTGTGGCGGCCGACGGTCACCGGCCCGAGGACGGCCGCGCCGCTGAAGATTGTCACCGAGTCTTCGATCGTGGGGTGGCGCTTGATTGGCTCCGTCGACGTACCGCCGAGCGTGACACCCTGGTAGATCGTCACGTCGTCGCCGATCTCACTTGTCTCTCCAATCACCACGCCCATGCCGTGATCGATAAAACAGCGCCGGCCGATTTTTGCGCCAGGATGGATCTCAATCCCGGTGAGGAATCGGCCGACGTGGCTCACCAACCGCGCGACCGTGGTGAGCTGCCGCTGCCAGAGCCAGTGCGCCAGCCGGTGGATCAGGATCGCGTGAAAACCCGGATACGCAATTGCCACCTCCCATGTCGATCGCGCCGCCGGGTCGCGGTCGAAGACCGCTTGGATATCTTCTTTAAGCGTTTGCCACATATGAAATAAGGCAATAGGGCCCTAGGCGTGAGAGAGAGGTGGGGCACCTCATGCCGGTGCCCCTACCTATTGGCTATTGCGTCATTCGCTCAATTGGTACGATGCCGCGAATCTTTGTAGAGTTTATAATCGATGCTATCGACCAACGCCTGCCAGCTCGCTTCGATGACGTTATGAGAGACCCCCACCGTTCCCCAGTGATCCTTGCCGTCACCTGATTCGATCAAAACCCGAACCGACGCGCCGGTGCCTTCGCCTGACGTGAGGACTCGCACCTTGTAATCCACCAGCTCGACTTCCTTTAGTGAAGGATAGAATTTCGTCAGTGCGCGGCGTAAGGCCTGGTCAAGGGCGTTCACCGGGCCGTTGCCCATCGCGGCAGCATGTTCCATCACGCCATCCACTTGGACCATAATCGTGGCCTCAGATATCGGCGCCTCGCCCTCTTTCCTTTTTTCGTCGATAACGCGAAAGCCAATGAGGTGAAAGTTTTTCTTCTTTCGCCCCAGCGCCTCCTGGATGAGGAGCTCAAACGATGCTTCTGCGGCCTCAAACTCATAACCTTGGCTTTCCAACTCTTTGGTGCGGCGCAGGATCTCATGAATCGCTTGATCTTGGTTCTTGAGATCGATGCCGTACTCCTTCCCCTTGTAAACGACATTGCTTCGACCCGCCAGATCGGAGACGAGCACTCTCTGTCGATTGCCGACAAACTCAGGATCGATGTGTTCATAGGTTTCGCGGTTTTTCAAAACCCCCGAAACATGGAGTCCGCCTTTGTGAGCGAAAGCACTGTCGCCGACGTAGGGTTGACGCTTATTCGGCTGCATATTGGCCAGTTCGTAAAAGAAGTGCGACACCTCACGTAGTTTTTTGAGCTGCGCCGGCTTGATGCAGTTCTTTCCCATCTTTAATTGGAGATTGGGAATAACGGAAATAAGATTGAGATTGCCGCAGCGCTCGCCGAATCCGTTGATCGTCCCCTGCACCTGGCGCGCTCCCATTTCTACCGCGGCCATCGTGTTGGCCACGGCAAGATCCCCATCATTGTGGCAATGAATTCCCAATGGCGTTCGAACGGTCTCACGCACGCGCCCAACGGCCTCGCGGATGTCGCTCGGAAGCCGCCCGCCGTTGGTATCGCAGAGCACGATCCAATCCGCGCCTCCTTCCTCTGCCGCCTGCAAACATTCCAAAGCGTACTCCGGGTTGGAACGAAAGCCGTCGAAGAAGTGCTCGGCGTCGAAGATCACTTCATCGACGTGTCGCTTCATGTAAGCGATGGAATCGTTGATAATCTCCAAATTGGCTTTTTTGCTGATTCGCAGATCATCCCGCACGTGCAGATCCCAGGTCTTTCCGACCAGGGTCACCACAGGCGTGTTCGCATCCAACAGCACCTTGAGGCTCGCATCCTGCGACGGCTTGGCGCTCGGTCGCCGAGTGGTTCCGAAGGATGCGACTTTCGCGTTCTTCAGCTTGAGCTTCTGTACACGTTTGAAAAAATCCGCATCCCGCGGATTCGATCCCGGATAGCCGCCTTCGATATAATCGACTCCCAAATCTTCCAGCTTTTCCGCAATGCGGAGCTTGTCCTCCAGCGTAAAGGAGATATCCTCCGCCTGACAGCCGTCCCGTAACGTCGTATCGTAAATCAAAACGTCCTTCATACCTTTCCCTGCTTCCCGACAAACGCCTCATGCAACACGCGAACCGCCAACTCGGTATATTTTGCGTCGATGACGACGGAAATTTTAATTTCCGAGGTTGAAATCATCTCGATGTTAATTCCCTCACGGGCGAGAACCTCGAACATTTTCGCCGCCACCCCGGCGTGCGTGCGCATACCTACGCCAACCACGGAAACCTTAGCAATATCGGTATCGACTTGTACCCCTTTGGCGTGCACCGCAGGCAGCGTTTTCTCGACAATAGAGAGCGCCTTCTTATGATCGACCTTGGGCACCGTAAAGGTCAAATCCGTGGTGCCGTCTTCACTGGCGTTCTGTATGATCATGTCGACGACAATGCGCGCCTCGGCAATCGGGCCAAAAATCTGCGCCGCCAGTCCGGGCCGATCCGGAACGCGAAGAAGCGTTATTTTCGCCTCGTTCTTGTCGTAACTCACGCCCGAGACCAATACATCGTCCATGCTCTCGTCCTCCTTAACCAGCCATGTCCCGTCGACCTCGGTAAACGTCGACCGGACATGTACCGGCACGGAAAATTTCTTCGCGAATTCTACCGAACGTATCTCCAGGACTTTCGCGCCGCTACTGGCGAGCTCGATCATCTCGTCGTAGGAGATGCGCTGCAGTTTTTTTGCGCCGGCACAAATCCCGGGGTCCGTAGTGAAAACCCCGTCGACATCGGTATAAATCTCACAAGCCTCGGCATTGAGAAAAGCCGCCAAGGCAACCGCGCTGGTGTCTGAGCCGCCGCGTCCAAGCGTCGTGATATTATCGTCTTCGTCGACGCCTTGGAATCCCGCCACAACGACCACCTCCCCGGCCTTCAATGACTGCATTATTTTCGTCGAGTCGATATTTCGAATGCGCGCCTTGCCATAGGCATTGTCGGTCCCGATCCTGACTTGATGGCCTAAAAACGACCGTGCCGATTGCCCCAGGTCTTTCAGCGCCAGGCTAAGCAAGGCGACCGAGACTTGCTCGCCGGATGCCAGCAATACATCCTTCTCGCGTTCATCCGGAATCTCGGAGAGCTGGTGCGCCAGTGCAATCAGGCGGTTGGTCTCGCCGGCCATGGCAGAAACGACGACGACCACGTCGTGACCGGCCTGTTTCGCTGCGCGGATCTTTCCCGCCACATGTTTGATGCGTTCGATCGTCCCGACGGACGTCCCGCCATATTTTTGCACCAACAAGGCCATTCGTTTAAACCCCTACCCTCGTCCCCCATTCAAAATGGAGATTATAGAGTGCACGTTTCAAATTTTCATTTTGCATCTTGCGCTTTGCCTTCGGCTCGGTTCCCTTTAACCTTTAAACCGTCGAGAATTTCTTCATAGCGCATACCGTGCGACATGAGCGCCAATTCCCGCTTGGTTCCATTGGCATAGGCAAATTTGACTTCGAGATATTCGTCCACTTCGCCCGCCGGAAGATGCTCAAACCATTCGATAACGCTCACGCCATCGGAAAAAAGATACTCGCGCAGATTCAAACCCTCTAGCTCGTCGCGACTCCCCACCCGATAAAGATCGATATGGTAGACCGGCAACCGGCCATGGTATTCGTTGATCAACGTGAACGTCGGGCTTCGTATCCAGGCATCAGGGGAAACCTCCAGCCCCTCTGCCATGCCCCGCACGAAACAGGTCTTGCCGGTGCCCAGCTCACCGATAAGCCCAACAATTTCCCCGCCTTTGAGCAGTTTTCCTAACTTAGAACCCCAACTTCTGGTTTGCCGCGGCGAGCGGCTCACAAGCCTCCGCGAACCCATCGGGACAAGAGCCTCCCAGCACAACTAATATATTTTTGTCGGAATTTCGAGACTAAGACTGGCTGGCGATAACAAGCGCATTCCCATCGGCAAGCGCTCGATTACATCAGATGCGATGAGACCAATTTGGCCCTTTTCCGCCGCAACTTGATCGCCGACAAATCCATGGAGATAGACGCCGAGTTTCATCGCGTCCTCCGCACTGAACCCCTGGCCCAACAGAGCGGCCAAGATGCCCGCCAGGACATCGCCCATGCCGCCGCTCGCCATGCCGGGATTACCCGTGGGGTTGATAAACACTTTTCCTTCGGGCGTGGCCAGCACGGTCCTCGCTCCCTTAAGCACAAGGTGGCATCGATGCTCGGTGGCAAAGGCGCGGGCGACTCCGACTCGGTCCTGACTCACCGTCGCGGTATTCTTGCCGATTAAACGCGCCATTTCGCCGGGATGGGGAGTAATGACCGGCGCTCTTTTGGCATTTCGCAATCGCTCGATATCAAAAGCCAGATTGTTAAGCCCATCGGCATCGATAACCCATGGCAGCTCTAAATTTTTGAGCAGCCAACGAAGCGTGGTTCGTGTGGAATCGCTTACGCCGATGCCGGGACCAAACAGCAAGGCATTTTTCCGCTGCAACAATCGGCGCCATTCCTCATCGTTGGGAAATTCCATCTCCTCGGCCGCATTATCGCGCAAAGGCTCCGTCATCACCTCGATCAACGAACCTGCAAGAATATTATTCAGCGACCGCGGCGCTGCCAAGGTGACCAAACCCGCGCCGGCCCGCATCGCCGCGCGGCAGGCGAGGATCGCTGCGCCGGTCTTTCCGCGCGAGCCGGCGATCACCAGGAGGTGGCCATAAGTTCCCTTGTGCGTGTCAGGCTCTCTTTTTGGCACCAGCCAGCAGATCCGGTCGTTTTCCAACAGTTCGGTCCCCGGCGCAACCTCCGCAACCGCTCGGGGATCGATACCAATATCCGCAACCATCAGATTCCCAACGTAGTTCAACCCCGGATAGGTAACCTGCCCGAGTTTGGGGTACCCCAGCGATAGCGTCATCTCTGCCTGAATCGAAACACCAAGCGGCGTTCCTCTGTCAGTATGAAGTCCGGACGGTATGTCGACGGCAACGATAGGCACACCGGAACCATTCATGAGAGCGATGGCCTGAGCGTACAGACCACGAACCTCATTCTTCACTCCGGTGCCCAAGATGGCGTCCACCAACAGGCCTCTCCCCTTCATGGACCGGGCCAGCGCATCGACCGTGTCTTCAGCCACCTCCACCACTTTCCCCTTGAGCTTACGGTAGGCTTGATAATTCGCCGCAGCATCCGGCGAAAGCTCATCTCGGTTCGCCAGCAGGAAGACTTCGCAAGGGATGCGCTTTTGCCTGAGCAACCGTGCGACGACGAACCCATCTCCACCGTTGTTTCCTTTCCCCGCGACGACTAGCACGCCCTTCTTGGCGGCGCGCCCCAAGCGCTCAAGGATCGCATCGACGATCCCCTTTCCCGCCCGCTCCATCAAAGTGAGGCTGGAAATGCCGTACTTCTGGATCGTGAGCCGATCCATCTCGCGCATTTGCTCGGCGGTAACAACAATCACCGGTCAACAGGTTCGATTCGCTCAAAGGCGTTCAAGCGGTTCCCGGTTGACCGTTTGAACCGTTAAACGATCTGAACCCTACCCTCGGGCATTCTTAAGTAAAGCCTTCATTTCCCGGACGGCCTGCTCCATACCAACGATGACCGCGCGGGCGATAATGCTGTGACCGATATTGAGCTCGACGATCTCCTCAATACCGGCAATGGGAAGAACGTTGTCATAATTGAGGCCATGCCCGCCGTGTACCTCCAACCCTAAGCTCCGGCCCCGTTTCGCCGCGGCGGCAATGGCCTCACGCTCCTTTTCACGCTTGCTCGCGGAAGCGTTGCAATACGCGCCGGTATGAATTTCTATCCCATGGGCACCGATTTCTTTGCTGGTTTCGATTTGTTTCTCTTCGGGATCAATGAACAGGCTTACGTGGATCCCGCGATTCTGAAGACGTTGCACGGCGTCTTTGATTTTCTGCCGATGCGTCACGACGTCGAGCCCACCCTCTGTCGTTAGCTCCTGCCGCTTTTCCGGGACGAAACAAGCATCGTCCGGCCGTAGCTTCTCCGCTAATGTTACCATTGGCGGCGTTACCGCCATTTCAAGGTTGAGTTTAGTCTTCAGCTGCTCGCGTAGGAGCATCACGTCACGCTCCTGGATATGGCGGCGGTCTTCTCGCAGGTGTACGGTGATGCCGTCTGCGCCGGACCTTTCGGCCAGCAAGGCCGCCTCCACCGGATCTGGAACGTCGGCCTGGCGCGCTTGACGCACGGTGGCAACGTGATCGACATTGACTCCCAAACGAATCATTCGCCAGCCCCAACCTCGGCGCGAATAGCATCGGCGATTTCTTGCGCCATCTGGCGAATCTTCGCCTCGTCTTCGCCTTCCAACATCACGCGCGCTAGCATCTCGGTGCCGGAGTAGCGAACCAGGGTCCGACCGCGCCCGTCCAATGTCTTTTGCACCGTGGCGATCTTGCCATAGACTTTCGGCATGCTCTCGAAATCCTTTTTCTCTTTCACTCGGATGTTGAGTAAAACTTGCGGCAGCCGAGTCATGATGCCCTTCAGTTCGCTGAGTCGTTTGCCCTTTTCCACCATGAGGGCCAGCAGCTGAAGACACGTGATGGCGCCGTCGCCGGTGGTATTGTGGTCGAGAAAGACGATATGGCCGGACTGCTCTCCGCCGAGATTGTACCCCTCTTTCAACATTCGCTCGACTACATACCGATCCCCCACTTCGGTCCGAACCAATTGGACACCCAAGGATCGCAATGCCAGGTCCAAACCGAGATTGCTCATGACTGTCGCCACCACCGTCCGGCCTTTAAGAACTCCTTTTTCCTGCATGTCCTTGCCGCACATGGCAAGGACTTGATCGCCATCCAATATTTCACCGGTTTCATCGACGAATATGGCGCGATCGGCATCGCCATCCAGCGACACTGCAAAATCAGCGTGCTCATGCAACAGAACGTCTCGCGCCGTTTCCGGGTGAAGCGCCCCGCAACGACGATTGATGTTTTCGCCATCGGGCTGAACACCGAGGGGAATCACCTCGGCGCCCAATTCCGACAGCATTTCTGGGACGACTCGATAAGCCGCGCCATGGCCGCAATCCGTAACGATGCGCAACCCCTCCAGCGTGAGATGACGCGGAAAACAGTTTTTGAGGAATACAATATATCGGCCCACCGCATCGGAAATGCGGACGGCCTTGCCAATCTTTGAAGCCGTGGGACGATCTTGTTCTGTCTCGCCACTCAATATCATCTCCTCCATCCGTGCTTCGACTTCGTCCGGCAATTTAAACCCATCCCAAGAAAAGAACTTAATGCCGTTATCCTGATAGGGGTTATGGGAGGCCGAAATCACAACGCCCGCATCAGCTCTCATACTGCGCGTGAGAAAGGCAACACCGGGTGTGGGCATGGGACCGACCAATTGAACATCCGCTCCCATCGAACAAATGCCCGACGATAGCGCGGTCTCCAGCATGTAACCCGAAAGGCGGGTATCCTTGCCAATCAAAACCTTGTAGCGATGCTCTGTGTCGCCATCGAGTATTTTTGCTAACGAGGGCGGCCTGCTGCGACCCGACCGATCACGAGGTTTCGCGATCGGGTCTTGCAACACCTTGGCTATGGCTCGTCCGAGCTTTAGCGCCATCTCAGAAGTCATGGGCTCTTGGTTGGCAATTCCTCTCACTCCGTCGGTCCCAAAGAGATAACGTTTGCGTTTATCCGTCTTCGACTGTTCCTGGCTCATGGCTTTAAACTCCTGCGCTCAAGTTTTAAGCTCCGGCTTTATTGATCCGGACTCTAAATCGTTGTGGTTTCTGCTCCAGGATCTTGACTTCCGGTGGCAGGCTAACATTCAAGGGCACGCTGTGTTCGCCCACACCTAAGCCCTGGAGATCTAAATACACTTGATTCGATCCTAGGTCGAGCTTCCCAACAATCCGTCTGGGGGCCCGGACAGTCTCAAATAAGCCAACCGGGGATTGACCGTGTACTCTCCCGTGAACCCCTTTGCCCGCACGTCAATAGCGCTGAACTCCCTATGCCGTGACCCTCCCTTTTTGGATCACGAGCGCGCCATCGTGAATGGGTGAGTGAGGTTGAAAAACGCTCTCCACCAACTCTCGACTAACTCGCGCGTCGAGCCGGGTGCCGATTTCCATGTACTCATTCAACCCCACTTCACGCTCCAACACGATCAAGCCATCGACTTTCTTTTTGGCAAGATCGACGGCCGCTTGGGCAACCTCTTCGAGAACATCGTCGCGGCGCTCAATCGTGCGCTCGGCCGCGCCGAAGAGTGGCGCCGTGCCCAGTTGGGCCAGCGCCCGGCGAATATCGCTTTGAAAAATGACAATGATGACGAGAATGATCGATCCGAGAAAGTTGTCGAGTATCCAATTCAGAGTGAACAGACCCAAAGCCCGCGACGAGACATACGCCACCAAAATGACCGCGAGGCCGAGAACCATCTGCATGGCTCGGCTTCCGCGCAGGATCTGCAAAAGTCGGTAGATCAGGAACGTGATGATCCCGATATCGACGCCCGTCCTGCCAACGCAGTTGAGCGATCATTTCCATCGTTGATCTTGCCTTGCTACGCAGTCCCGCCGAAGCGTAGGGCGTCGGCAACAAGAATAGCGCGACGGGTCTCCCTTACGTCGTGCACACGGATAATGTTGGCGCCTGCCAATACGGCGGCCACTGCGGCCGCGAGGCTGCCTTCCAGGCGCTTATCCGGGTCAGCCGCCAAAATCCTACCAATGAACGCCTTTCGCGAAGCCCCCACCAAAAGCGGTTGACCGATGGCCGCCAGGTCGGCCAAACTCCGCAACAGAGTCAAATTATGATCCAGTGTCTTTCCGAAGCCGATACCGGGATCGAGAATGATTTTTTCCCGCTCAATCCCGAGGTTCACCGCCTGATGAAGCCGTTCAACAAGGAAATTTTTGACCTCCCGAACGACGTCATCATATCGCGGCTCCATTTGCATGGTCCGGGGCACCCCTTGCATGTGCATAAGGACGACGGGAACCCTTTCAGCCGCCAGCAGCGAAATCATTTCAGGGTCAAACCTTAGAGCACTGATGTCATTGATGATATCCGCGCCGGCATCGAGAGCCGCCCGGGCGACCGGAGCCTTATAGGTGTCAATGGAAATCGGAGCATGGATTTCCCGACGAAGCCCCTGAAGGACAGGAAGAACGCGCTCCAGCTCCTCCTCTGATGAGACAGGCTTGGCCCCCGGACGTGTCGACTCGCCGCCGACATCAATGACATCCGCTCCCGCCTGCAGCAGATCTACCCCATCGGCGATCGCTTTGTCCGGATCCATTCGTCGCCCGCCATCATAAAAGGAGTCAGGCGTAACGTTCAAAATGCCCATAATGACGGTCCGCCGCTGAAAGCAGAGCCTTCCATGGCGCGTCAGAACCTGACCAGGAGCCGTTTGTGCTATGGACGAAGCGGCGATGGGATTTGCGGTTGGATCTGAATCTTGTGGCATTTGCGCAGACTTGAAAAAGTATTGCTTACAAACACGTCCGCCCTTCGCATCGATGAGCAGCGGACGTTGAAGGACTCTTTATCTCTCCTCGTGCGAGTCGCACTTCCCTAAACGAGAAAGGACTTTGATTAGAATGCAGAGAAGGGTGGGGCTATAGAGCGGCAACGACGGTTTAGGCAAGTGCCGCGGCGGCCGAGGTCAGGGGGTCTCCGCCATTCCCGCCAAACTCTCGAACGATAGCGTCGATCTCCGAGCCGTCCAGGACCTCTTTTTCGAGCAACCTCTCCGCAACCTTATGCAGGAGACGAAGATTGGTCTTCAGCAGCTCTTTGGCCCGATCATAGCTCTCTTGAATGATCCGCCGGACCTCGGCATCAATCTCAATCGCCGTATTCTCCGAATAATCGACCTTCTGAGTAAAATCTCTTCCTAGAAAGATCTCTTCTTCTTTTTTTCCGAAGGTCATGGGTCCGAGTTTCTCGCTCATGCCCCATTCGCAAACCATCCGGTGAGCGAGATCGGTTGCTTTTTCAATATCGTTCCCCGCACCGGTGGTCATGTGGTTAAGCACGAGCTCTTCCGCGACGCGTCCACCAAAGAGAATCACGAGATTGTTGAGCAAATATTCCTTGGGGTACGTGTGCTTCTCGTCCATTGGGAGTTGCTGGGTAAGGCCCAGCGCCATGCCGCGAGGGATGATCGTTACCTTGTGAATCGGATCGGCGCCCGGCAGGAGCTTGGCCACGAGTGCATGACCCGCCTCGTGATAGGCCGTGTTGCGCTTCTCCTCGTCACTGATAATCATGCTGCGCCGCTCCGCGCCCATCATCACCTTGTCCTTCGCGAGCTCGAAGTCACGCATGTCCACCTTTTCTTTGTTGCCTCGAGCCGCCAAGAGCGCAGCCTCATTGACGAGATTTTCCAAATCCGCCCCGGCAAATCCTGGCGTTGCACGCGCCAGGACGCTGACGTCTACGTCGGTCGCTAGCGGCACCTTGCGGGTATGAACCTGGAGAATCCCCTCCCGCCCTTTGACATCCGGCCGCGGCACGACCACCCGGCGATCGAAGCGCCCCGGGCGAAGCAAGGCGGGATCCAGCACATCCGGCCGGTTGGTTGCCGCGATGAGAATCACTCCTTCGTTGGCTTCGAAACCGTCCATCTCGACCAACAACTGGTTCAATGTCTGTTCCCGCTCATCATGACCGCCGCCAAGGCCGGCGCCACGGTGGCGTCCCACGGCATCAATTTCGTCGATGAAGATGATACAGGGAGCATTCTTTTTGCCTTGAACAAAGAGATCGCGCACTCGGGAAGCGCCAACACCCACGAACATTTCGACGAAATCGGAACCGCTGATACTAAAGAACGGGACTCCCGCTTCGCCAGCGATGGCCCGAGCCAAAAGCGTTTTGCCCGTCCCGGGAGGACCGACAAGAAGGCAACCCTTCGGAATTCTACCGCCGAGTTTGGTAAACTTCTTTGGATCTTTGAGAAACGCGATGATCTCTTGGAGATCGTCCTTCGCCTCATCTACACCCGCCACATCACTGAACGTCACACGATGTTGATTTTCAGTGAGAAGCTTGGCCCTGCTTTTGCCGAAGGACATCGCCTTACCACCTCCCACTTGCATCTGGCGCATGAAAAAGATCCAAACGCCGATCAGCAGCAGCATGGGAAACCAGTTGAGCAACAGAACCATATACCAGGGCGACTCATCCTCCGGCTTTGCGGCGATCTTCACATTCTTATCCCGCAACGACTTCACCAACTCCGGATCGTTCGGCGCGAACGTTCTGAATCGTTCGCCATTCTTGTACTTGCCCTGGATGTTATGCCCTTGAATCACGACTTCCTGAATGTCGCCGCGATCCACCGAGCCCATGAACTCACTGAAGACAATTTCCGGTTCTCGACCGTGTTGCTTGCTAAAAACGCTGAAAATAACAAGAAAAACAAGCGCCAAGACCAACCACAGAGCGATATGTTTCGACGACTGACTCAAACAAATCCTCCCTATATGAAAAACGTGAAAAATCTTAACACACGCAACCAGTTAGATCAACATCGGACTGCCTATTTAACAAATGAGCGGCACTGCCGTGAGGTGGAGAATCGACGATGTTTGCAGGTGAATTCTGCCGATTTCACTTCTACCGTATCCCGGAATCCAAAGAATCTCCTGGCCGATAGACACAAGAGGCAATGTGCCCCTCACTGAAAGGGGTACTTTCTTCTCAATAAAGAGATCCTTGACTTTTTTGCGGCCCGCCATACCCAAGGGCCTAAATCGATCACCGTCGCGAAAGCTTCGAACCGTCAGCGTCGTCGAGAGGCTGGCGGAATCGAAAACCGCCTCCATGAGATCATGAGGAAGGCTAGCCAAAGGAGCTGATAGGTGTTCGCTCCGGATCGTTATGCCCGCCTCAACGATGGTCAGCTCTCCTCCGATTGACAGCTCGTAACTATAACAAGCCCGCTCGATGTCATCGTAGCGCTCCTCCAGCCGAAGCGTTTCATACTCTTTGACGAACTCCCAACCTCCAGGAATCGACAGGCGACTTTGGGCAGGTCCCTCCGTCGCCAATTTCACCAATGTCTCGACATGATCGAAAGCGATGCCACGCAAATGACCCCGAGTCTCCTCAAGCCAGAGACGCATGACTCGCCGCTGCATCGCTTTGTCCTGACTTATGAAGAGTCTCTGATCGATACCCTTGGTCCCACGAAGGCTCGCTAGCTTCTCCTCTGCAAGCTTTTGCAGTAGAT
>DASQUN010000856.1:0-4920 GCA_035641275.1 Candidatus Udaeobacter sp.
TTTTCGCAGTACCTGTGACAGCGGGCTTGTTATGGGAGGGGAAAACGTTCCGAACGGATCCTTAGAACCTTGAGCTTTTGTTTCTGCCTCCACGGTCGCAATTTCATTCTGGAGACGGATAACGTCAGGATGTTTGGAACTGTAGCGACGCAGCAAACCATCGAGCTCTCGTTTCCGGAGCTGAACCGTAACGTCTGGCAGGAATGCTTTGCCTTCGCTACCTTTAGCACCCGCGACTTCCGGACCCGCAATTTCAGCTTCGACGAGTTGTTTTTCGAGAGCGGCTTTGCGCTCGCGCAATGACGCCAAACGTGAAAGCGAGCTTTCGAATTCTCTTCTTAATTGTTCGACGGTTCTCAGATTTGCATCAAGCTGGTCCGGCAATTCAAAGCGATGGGCCGCCCTAAAACGATTTACGTTCGCTTCTTGTTCTTCGAGTTCCTTCCGCAGTCTTTCGGCTTCGGTGTTAATGAAGTTTTTAGTCCCGAGTGCCTGCTGTTCTCGAACCTGAAGATTCTGGTCGATAAATAGCGACCCGAGTCGACTGGCAAGCTGTTTTGCTGTTTCGGGGTTTTGGGAATCAAACGACAGCTGTAAGGTATTGTTGCGGCGCAAATTGACGATGACCGAACCCCGGAGCTTCGCTACCCGATCTTCCATGATAGGTAGGCCAGGATAAAGATTGAATTCTTGCACGACCTTTTCCAGATTTGTCCGGCTTAGGATCTCTTGTATGATTGACTGCATCCGTTCCTTGAGATTGGTAGTCACAGTCGAAGTGACAAACGATGAAGGCAACTTTTGCGGGGTCACAAGAATAAGCGTAGTTGACCGATAAACTTCCGGCAGAATCGCCGCCAAATAAATCGACAAACAAGAGGTCACAATAAAGACACAAAGAATCAGCCACTTTCTTCGGTAGAACCCATTTAAGATTTCCGAAATATTAATTTCAGGTTGTGCGTTCACGAGATTCCCCTCTTTCCTCGTGAGGACAATTTGGACTTGCACTCAAGGTATTATAACTCGGTCGCCTGGCCTCAATAGAATATCTTGCTTGAGATCTCCTTTGACGATCGCATCGTAGTCCACTATGTACTCGGTGATTTTCGGCCCTTCACGGCGCACGATGCGAATGTTGCTGCGGTCGGCGAAAATTCCCAACCCTCCCGAACGAGTGAGCAGCTGCATAATCGTCTCATTACCCCGAAGCGGGTACGCAGCATTTTTTCCGGTACTAGGAGCGATTAGAAAAACTTCAGCCGAAGCAATGCCACCGACGCTAATGGTAACAAATGGATCTGTCGTGAATTCTTTGTATTTTTGTTCCAGCAGCTTTCGCAGTTGACCGGTGGTTAGTCCAACAACCTGGACTTCATTGAGCAGCGGAAGAGTAACATAGCCGTCGGGACGAACCGTCACATTGCCTGATAGTGTCGGCTCCTTCCAAACCTGAATTCCAATCGAGTCTCCTGCACCGATAACATAAAACTCCTCTGGCGGTTTGGCGGGATCGGGGGTATCCGGCGATATACGAAATTCTTGAACCCGAAGTTCTTTAGTCGAGCATCCAAAAAAAACCGTTACGACGAGACACACGCAGAGAATAAAGCTTTTCCCCATCGTTTCCTTCTCGCTCCGATCGAGTTTGGTTAACTATCTCTTAACTATCTACGGTTATGCCAGTGATTAATGCGACAAAGGCCGGAAACCAGTGCAAATAAGCACGCTTTTGACGCAACTATTATACCAGTCAAATCTGTAAACAGATTGTGCATTGATTGGCACTAATGCTCCGCACTATCAGGAAATCATGTAAAGAAGAACGGAATGGGATGACTGTAAATTGCCCTAACAGTTGTGCAGGCTACGCAGAATGGGCAAAATCGCCCTAGAGCGAGTACTTGATCCAATGTTGCTTTGCTTACGGCTTAGCTGGGGCTGTAGGCGCGGGAACGGCGGGGAACGGAGTCATGATAACCGGGGAGAGGGCTGATGATGACAGATTACGAGCCAAGCCAGTGTTCGGCCACAGATCGAAACGAGCCGTGATACTCAAAAACACGCTATTGCCATTCACGTTGCCACGGGAAAGGAGATCTGTGTTGGTAGCGCCCGCGCCGCTGTTAATGAATCGGTAAGAATAAGTAAGATTAGAAGAGAGCCACGTCGTAATCAGGTACTGCAGACCGGCGGATGCTCGAAAAGTTTTGAAATTCACATCGTCGGTATCGTAAAACGAATAGTCGGCCCCGGCGATGCCCGAAACACGCTCGGCCAATTGAATACGAAAGTTTGAAAAGAGCGAGGTCGTATCAGAAATCCCTGATATGCCAAAACTTGGAGTGAGACCTTTTCGAAGACCGCCGGTCAATGATGCTGTTTCCCAGAGCTTGGTTATCGTTACGGTCGATTTGTTTGCGATCCTTGGCCCGCTATCGGAAGTATTGACGGATAGGCCACTACTGGCGGAGAGGCTCAGCGTCGGGGTCAATTCGATCTTGTATACCTGGCTCGTAAAGTAGTCGTCACCAAAGTCGAAATCGTGAATCACCCCGTTATCACCGTTGCGCGAGTCAACAAAAGCAACCGAATATCCCACGTGGAGATTGTGCTCCTGCCTCCAGTTATAAACGCCCCTGATAGCGAACTGATGGAATAAGTCGGTCCCTCCCTGATCGATGAATTTCACAAATCTATTGGTATAACCGCCGTTGAAGGTTATGTCTGGCCGATATAAAAAACGACCCTGAAACGCCAACGTATTGTTCAGCTGATCCCCTCTCGAAACGAAATCGTCGAGGTTTTGACCTGGGCCCGGCAGTCCAGGTGCGCCAGTGGTGGGAGTTAGCGGCGGCTGAAATGCGTCAGACACTCCCTGTGTTCGCGTTTGTCCTTGGCGGCGCAAAGTATCTGAGAGATTGAACCTAAGACGCGGAGAATAATGGTAGGTGTAATCGCCGTTGACCGAGGCAGTCTCGCCAAATGAGTTTAGTTCGCTGTGCCGGGCGTAAATCTCCCCACTCGGACTAATATTCAGATTTAATGTTGGCTCAGCTTGTCCGGTCGGCGCGTAATACAAATGCAGAGTCGGGGTTATGATGGTAACGAAATCATGCTCTTTTTTTCTGGCGAAGAAAATATTGTCGTTATACTGCTCTCCAACGGACAACGAGAACTGACTTGCAAACGCAGCCCAAACAGCAGATGGCGACAATGCCGCGAGAAGGAAAATAACAACTACGAAAAATCTACCCCAAATCCTTAAAGGATTCCTTGTGCAACCCATGCCTCCTCATCTTTCTGTACAGCGTCTTGTTGTCGACCTTTGCCTCATTGGCCGTCGAGGAAATGGCTCCCTTATGTTTGATAAGCAAGCTTCTCAGATATTCCTTTTCGCTGCGTAGCAACCACTGCTTGAGTGACAGCTCGCCGTCGCCATTGCTCCGGTAATGACGATCAATCACCCTTTGTGGAGGAGCGGGCAAATCAACTTCTTCGATAATCTCGCCCTGGCATTTGACTATAGCGCGCTCGAAGATATTCTCAAGTTCTCGAATGTTGCCCGGCCAGTGATAGGCGAGCATTTGATCGAGAACTTTCGGCCCGACCTGTCTAATCCGCTTCTCTTGGGCCACCGGGTGCTTGTTCAGGATATGGTTGACTAGAATCGGAAGATCCTCCAGCCTCTCACGCAACGGCGGAAGCTGTAGCGGAATTACATTGATTCGGTAGTAGAAATCTTCTCGCAGGCTGCCGCGCGCGAGACAGAGCTTCAAATCAACGTTTGTCGCCGCAACGACGCGCATGTCGACTTTAACTCTGCGATTGCCGCCCAGGCGCTCAACCTCTCGTTCTTGCAAAACTCGCAAAAGTTTGACCTGCATCGGTGGGGCCATGGTCTCAATCTCGTCAAGAAAAAGCGTTCCACCGTCGGCCAATTCGATTTTCCCCGCCCGGCTCTGCACCGCCCCTGTAAAGGCTCCCTTTTCATAGCCGAACAACTCACTCTCAAGAAGAGTGTCGGGAAACGCGCCGCAATTGATCGCGACAAATTGCTTTGCTTTACGACGGCTCAAGTTGTGGATAGCGCGAGCAACTAGCTCTTTGCCCGTTCCGGTCTCCCCGGTTATCATGACTCCCGAGTCGGTTTCAGCAAGAGATCGAATGAGATCGAAGACCTTGAACATCTTTGGGCTCTTGCTCAGAATATTTTCGAGATTGTGCTCGTCCTGAACCTTTTGACGAAGTTCGCGAACTTCATCTAGCAGCCGACGCTTCTCGATGAGCTTTTCGCTCACCATTCGAATCGCCTCAGGCTGAAATGGCTTCGTAATATAATCGCTGGCGCCGAGCTTCATGGCCTCAACTGCCTGTTTAATATTTCCGAAAGCAGTTATCAGGATAACGTCCGTATCCGCGTATTTTTCACGAACGTGGTGCGCCAACTGGAATCCGTCCATTCCCGGCATTTTGACATCCGAAACGACAATCGCGAATTTTTCTTCGGCGAGCTTCTTAACCCCTTCCTCACCGCAGGAAGCAGTCGAGACTCGGAAACCTTCTTGCTCGTAAAATTGACCGAGCTGTTCGCGCAGACGATCATGATCCTCAACAATTAAGACGTTATACATAAACTTACCGCAGACTAAATTATCGGCTCTGGGAGCGTCCGAGATAGGGTATCGCGTCACGAAGAGGAAGCATAATTTCAACTTCTGTCCCGTGACTCGTGTTACTCGAAATATTTAATCGACCACCATGTGATTCGGCGATTCGAACAGCTATGCTTAACCCTAGCCCGTCGCGCTCGGGTTTGGAAGTGAAAAAAGGTACCGCTGCGTTTTCCAAAAACTCGCTTTCCATTCCGGGTCCGCTGTCGGCGATCGAGATTCGCGCTACTGACTGTCCGGACAAACA
>DASQUN010000857.1:0-3980 GCA_035641275.1 Candidatus Udaeobacter sp.
CGGGAGATGATCCAAGGCTATTACGACGCAAGACAGTGGGACAAAAGCGGATTTATTCCTGAAGCAAAGTTAGAGGAACTCGGCCTGGCGTCCGTCCCGAATCGGGCGAGTTGTGGATTGACCTGAAACGGACAATCCATAGCGCCTATCACACGGAGGAAAGCGATGCCGAGTGATGAAACCCGTCGCCTGCTGAAGCTATTTGGTGTTGCGGTGACCAACTATGAGGAGGCGATTGAAAAGCGACTCGCGAGCGAGGAGCTCAGAAAGGCAGAGGTCGAAGTTCGGGCTCGCCTTGCGGAGGTGGCTGCGCTTATCGAGCGGCTGAGCGCAGGTGCCTCAACATCGTAGCGGATTGAAAAAGCAGCGGCTTGGACGGGTGACCGTTAGCAAACACAACGCGCGCGGTGAGTTTCGACCGATTCGCTGTCTCAGTTTCAACTCAGAGACGGCCGAGTTCCAAAATAATTCTTCCAGGCTACCTCCAGCAGGTCATTGGAAAGGACCTTAGGACGGTTTTCGTACTTGCAGAGGTCGGCGCACCGTTCGATGATATCCCGAGGTTCACAACCCCGGAGGGGCCGTTTGTCTTCTGCGTAGAGATGAAAGATAAAGTCGAGATACTTCGGATCATAGGTGAAGCCGCTGCCTTCGAGATACGTTCGGAAAATCTGCGCATACATCTCTTTTGTTGGCGTATTGACAAAAAGCCGATACCCCATGCGGCGCAGGAAGGCATCGTCGACGAGGTCGCTCGGATCGAGGTTAGTTGCAAAGATCAGTAACTGCTCAAACGGCACCTCGATCTTCTTGCCGGTATGCAGGGTGAGATAATCGACCCGTCCCTCCAGAGGAACAATCCAGCGGTTCAACAACTCGTGCGGGTCAATCCGTTGACGCCCGAAGTCGTCGATGACCAGTGTCCCGCCGTTGGCTTTCATCTGAAAGGGCGCCTCATAGAACCTGACCGTTTCGCTGTAAATCAAGTCCATCGTTTCAATGGTCATCTCACCGCCGACGATTACGATAGGGCGTTTGATCCTAATCCAGCGCTGATCGTACCGGTCCAATCCTGTCACCGAAATGGGTTGATGATTGTGCAAGTCGAAAACCTTGATGATTTGACCGTCCACTTCAATGGCATAGGGGATCCAAATCTCCCCGCTCTGCGCGCTGTGTAAAGCGGTCGCGATGGTGGTCTTGCCGTTGCCCGAGGGCCCGGTCATGAAAAGACTGCGACGGGAGTTCGCTACCAATCCGAGGGTTTGAACCGTGGCGTCCGGGAGAACCAATCCCGACATGGCCGTACGCACCGCCTCCGGTAGGATCATTTCCCTGGCGGCGCTCTGGCGGAGCATCATCGCGGTATAAGCTTCTAAGGACACCGGCGCCGGACCGATGTATCCATTCATATCCAGTAGTCGCTGTGTCCGTTGCCAGCCGCGATCCAGCATGCCGTATCGGTTGTTACCGTAACTGATAAGACCTCTGATCTCGATCAATTTCTCACGATAGAGATGCTGAAGCAGGTCCTCTGTCACCGGCATGGATAGCTTGAGCTTTTCGGCCGCTCGTTCAGTGGTGCAGTTGGTGTCCGCATACACGGTTTTCAACGCCAGATCCGCGAGAAAACCGAAATCCAACTCAGTATCCTGAACTTTGATGGCCATCTGTGGGACCAAAACCGGGTTCGTTGACATGGCTAACTCCGTCCTAGAGAATTGCTGCAAAATTCACCGTTTTGATATCGTGGCGGACTACAGATTCAGGCGATCTAAACCGGTATTCCGCGAGTTTTCTGGTTATTTTAGTGGCTTCTCACTTTTTAGGCAAATTGATTTCTCGGTGGATCGCTGCTTAAGGACCAAAAACATCGTGTTTACAATTACTTCGGGTCTGAGTGCCATTGAAGCGCAGTTTTTCTTATGTTATAAACCTCAGGCACGAAAGGGAAGCTATGAAACAAGGTATCCACCCTGAGTACAAGACGGCGACCATCAACTGTGCTTGTGGCACCGTTGTCGAAACGCGTTCCACTGTTGGTGTTATTCACGTCGATATCTGTTCTAACTGCCATCCTTTCTTTACCGGGAAGCAGAAGCTTGTCGATGCGGCAGGTCGTGTCGAAAAGTATCGAAAGAAATACGGGCTGAAGAACTCAGTTTGACGGAGGACTGAGGCTGAATGTGATCTATTAGCTTCTGCCGGAGAGGAAAGGGCAAAGGGTGATTCTATTCCCTTTGCCCTTTTTTGTTGTCCCGTCATTTTTTGGTAGGTAGCACAACAACCATGCTTGACAAATTAGCCGAAGTCGAAAAGCGATACGAAGAACTGGAACGCCTGATGTCGGATCCGCAGCTTCTCGTCCAACAACGAGAGTACTCCAAGATGGCTAAGGAGCGTTCAGAGCTGGAGGAGATCGTCGCTCGTTATCGAGAATGGAGAAAAGTGGAAAAAGAGATTCAGGATAACCGACAACTCCTGGAAGAAAATGACGAACTAATCAGAGAATTGGCTAAAGAAGAAGTGGGGGCGCTGCGCCAGCGCAAAGAGGATTTAGAAAACCGCCTCAAGTTTCTCATCCTGCCCAAAGATCCGAATGACAGTAAAAACGTTATTATCGAAATAAGAGCCGGCACGGGCGGCGACGAAGCGGCCATTTTTGCTGGAGAGCTGTTCAGAATGTACAGCCGCTACGCCGAATCGCGCGGCTGGAGAGTCGAAATGATGAGCTCTAATCCGACGGGACTTGGCGGCTTCAAAGAAATCATTCTCAGCATCGAAGGGCAAGGAGCCTATAGCCGGCTCAAGTTCGAGGGTGGCGTCCACCGTGTCCAGCGGGTTCCAGTCACGGAGGGTTCGGGACGCATTCACACTTCAGCGGTCACGGTCGCCGTGCTGCCTGAAGCGGACGAGGTTGAGATTGCGATCGACCCGAAAGACATTCGAGTCGACGTCTTCCGATCGTCCGGCCCCGGAGGGCAGAGCGTGAACACAACGGATTCGGCCGTGCGCATCACGCATCTGCCGACCGGCATCGTTGTCTCCTGCCAGGATGAAAAATCACAGCACAAAAATCGGGCGAAGGGCATGAAGATTCTGCGCGCGCGATTGCTGGAACGTAAACAAGAGGAGCAGCGCTCGGAAATCGCCGCGACGCGCAAACTCATGGTAGGAAGCGGCGATCGCAGCGAGCGGATCCGGACGTACAATTTTCCCCAGGGACGACTGACGGATCACAGAATCAATTTTACGCTCTACAAGCTGGAGCGCGTGATGGAAGGAGAATTGGACGAGGTGGTGCAGGCACTCATGACGCATTATCAAGCGGAAGCGCTGAAGGCGACGGGATCATGACGCCGTTATCCGTGGAAACGCAACTTTCGAAAACACGTCGCTGCACCGTCTTAGAGGGCGTGCAGTTTCTGAGTGCGGCCGGTGTCGAAAGCGCGCGTCTGGATGCCGAGGTACTGTTACGTCAGCTACTGGGAATCGATCAAGCCGAACTCTATCTCAATTTGGACGCGGCCGTGAATTCGGAAGATCAGACACGGTTTCGGGGGTTGTTGCTACGGCGGGCACGGCAGGAACCCGTTGCCTACATCACCGGTCGAAAGGAATTTTGGTCCCTCGATTTTGTCGTCACGCCTGACGTCCTGATCCCGCGGCCGGAAACCGAGTTGGTGGTGGAAGTCGCGTTGGAGCACGCAAAGCGTTGCAGCCGCAAGTCGCAACTGCAGATTCTCGATCTAGGAACTGGAAGCGGCGCCATCGCGATCTCATTGGCCAAAGAACTACCGGAGGCGAGGATGACGGCCGTCGATGTCTCCGCCGCGGCTCTGCACGTGGCGCGCCGGAACAGCGAGCGCCATGGTGTGGCAAACCGGATTCACTTCTTGGGCGGAAATTTGTTTGAATATGTACTCGGCGAATTTGACCTTGTGGTTTCCAACCCGCCCTACGTCCGGCGCGGCGAGCTG
>DASQUN010000858.1:0-4779 GCA_035641275.1 Candidatus Udaeobacter sp.
CGGTGATTATCCGGGACTGCTCTCCACCCTTTTAGAAAAAATCGACTACGACAAGCTGCGCGAAGAGCAGAAGAAGGCGCGCGAGCAGGGAAGGCTCATGGGCATCGGCATCGCCGTTGGTGTCGAGCCGGGGGGTAGAAACGCCGCCCGTGACATGGCTATCTTCCCCGAAATGAAGGAGCCCCCCGGATCCGGTGGCGTCAATGGCGCGACTATCAAACTTGAGAAAAACGGGACTATTGCGCTTCACTTAGGATCGCCCAACTGCGGCCAAGCGCACGAAACCACGACCGCGCAGGTGGCGGCGGAAGTTCTCGGCACGACTCCCGATCGAATCAGTACGAGCATTCCTTTCGATAGCGATCTATCTCCATGGGGCGTCGCCGCGGCGAACAGCGGCAACAACTTTCATCTTTACGACATTGGCGCGGTGCATGGTGCGGCAACCCGGCTGCGAGAAAAAATTGTCAAACTATCGGCGCACGTTCTGAATGTGGGCATCGACGAACTCACCATCGAAGACAGCACCGTCCAAGTGCCTGGCTCAGCAAGCAAGCAAGTGAGCTTCGCGGAACTCGGCCGCATCGCTTACAACAATCAGCACTTGATCCCCGACGGCATGGAAGCGGGATTGCAGACAACCTACTACTACACGTTTCCCCATGCCAAGCCTAATATTATTCCCGGCGCCGATCGCCTCGTGCGGGCGCAATTCACCTTCTCCGCCGGTGCCCACGCGGCCGTAGTGGAGGTGGACGCGAAGACGGGTAAAGTGGAAGTCCTGCGCTATCTCATAGTGGGTGACAATGGCACGGTGATTAATCCGGACGTCGTCAACGGCCAGGTCTTCGGCTCTGCCGCCCATGGCATCGCCGTCGCGCTTGGCGAAGGGTTCGTTTACAACTCGGAGGGACAACCGCTGACTGTGACCTACTTGGACTATGGCAAGTGTTCAACGGCGGAGACGCCAAAGATCGAAGTCGTGCATCGTCCGTCGCCATCGCCTTTCACCTCGCTCGGCCAGAAAGCCGCTGGTGAAGGCGCGGCCATTCCATCTCCCGCAGCGATCGCCAGCGCGGTCGAAGATGCTCTCACACCATTCGGGGTAAAGGTTCGAGCGCTGCCGCTTACCCCTGAGGTCGTCTGGCGCCTCGTTCAAGACGCCGAACCCTCCGCACCGAGGCTTGCGCAATCATGATTCCTGCAACCTTCGAATACTGCGCCCCTCACTCCATCGGCGAGGCCGTGGACTTTCTCGCCGCTCATAGAGACGATGTCAAGATTCTCGCTGGCGGTCAAAGCCTGCTACCCCTAATGAAGATGCGGCTCGCAAAGCCGGGCTATCTGGTAGACATTGGACGAATCCCGGGGCTGGATACGATCATCGAAGACGGAAACAACATCGTCATCGGCGCGATGACAACTCACACGCAAATAGAGTTTTCGGATCTATTGAAGAGCCGCTGCCCGCTTTTGTCCCAGACCGCGGCCACCATCGCTGACGTCCAGGTCCGCAATCGGGGCACGATCGGCGGCAGTTTGGCTCACGCGGACCCCGCCGGAGATGTGCCGGCGGCAGTTTTAGCGCTCGATGCCGAAATCAAAGCTGTCGGTCCGAACGGCGAGCGTTGGATCAAAGTAGGAGATTTCTTTCTTGGATTGCTCATGAGCGTTCTGGAACCGGACGAACTCGTTACGGCGATCAAGGTTCCGGCCACGGACGGTGAGAAGACGGCCTATCTCAAGGCTGCGCCGCGGTCCTCGGGTTTTGCCGTCGTCGGCGTGGCTGTGCGGATGACCGTCGATCCATCAGGAGCGTGCGCGGCGATTGCGCTAGGGATTACCGGCGTTACAGACAAGGCCTATCGGGCGGATCGGGTCGAGAAGATGCTCATGGGAAAGAGACTGGATTCAAAACTGATCGAGCAAGCGGCCGCGGAATCGACGCGCAACATAGATGTCATCGAAGACGTCAACGGTTCCTCGGAGTATCGAACCCACCTAACCCATGTATACGTTGTTCGCGCCATCCAAGCAGCGCTGCAAGGCTAGCTAGTTAAAGACTTCTCAAATGACCTTACGTCTCAGGTAAGCGCTAAGATAATCAACGATTGTCACAAGAACATAGATGGCCAGAAGAAGCGTCAGTAGCTGATGCTCCAAAAACAGGCTGATGGCGATGTGAATTCTTTGCCCCAATCCTCCGGCCCCCACGAGCCCCAATACCGCCGCGACCCTTATATTGACTTCCCAGCGATAAAGCGTGTAAGCGATAAACTGAGGTAGAACTTGCGGCACGATGCCGTAGAAAAGGATCTGAAATCGGTTGGCTCCGGTAGCTTGGAGCGATTCGATCGGTTGCATGTCAACGTCTTCTAAAACTTCTCCAAAAAGCTTCCCGAGGACGCCGCCCGTATGGACTCCAAGAGCTAAAACTCCTGGGAATGGTCCCAAACCAACCAGGAACACGAAGATCAACGCCCAAACCATCTCTGGAATAGTCCGCAGGATGTTCAGCAGGCTCTTCGCTGTCAGATACGGCACCATTCTGACGAGTCGCTTCCAGCCCTGCTTCGGCTCCATCTCGTAGAGCAATCCTGAATAGATCAAGTTTCGTGAGGCGAAAAAGACAATTGAGAGTGCAATGACGACCGCCATGAGCGTTCCCATAAACGAGATCGCGAATGTTTCGATGGTCCCTTTTAACGTTTCCTGGACCACTGCCGGGGAAAAATCCGGCGGGAATAGTTTCTTGACGTAAATGACTATTTGGTCAAAGCTGTCACGGCTGAAGAGCTGAGACAGTTGGATCTCCGCCCCTTGATAACTCCAAACAAAGAAAACGACGACCAACCCTGAGATGACGAGGTTCTTGACACTAGACTTTGCTCTCACCTTTTCACCCACCCCTGGAGAGGTATCGCAGGTTTTGACGACCGGATGTTCGCTCATAGCGACGCCCGTACCTTGGCGCTGAAGTAATCCACAGCCGCAACCATGATGAAGAGAATGATAAGGATCGTTAAGACTTCATTGAAATTGAACATCCTCATCGAAATCTCGATCTGTTGACCTAAACCGCCAGCGCCTACAAGCCCAAGAATCGCCGAGGCCCTAACCGCACACTCCCAACGATAGAGCGTGTACGAAACGAAATTGGGTAGCGCTTGCGGAAACCACCCGTAGAGGAAGATCTGCAGCTTGTTCGCTCCTAACGACTGTAAGGCTTCCAACGGGCGATAGTTTACGCCTTCGAAGATTTCGGAGTAAACCTTGCCCAATATTCCACCGTACGCAACTCCAATGGCCAACACTCCCGGAAACGGCCCGAGCCCGACGGCCCGAACGAACATGAACGCCCATACAAATTCCGGAATCGAGCGAAAGAGACTCAGTGTGCCCCGGGCCAGAAGGTAGAGTCCGTAACGCAAGCTGCGACGAACGGGAGCGCCCTGAAGTTCTGCCTCGTTGAGTATCCCTCCGACCGCCAGAGTATGAGTCCCCAGCAAGCCGAGTGGAAAACCGATTAAGATCGCTATTAATGTTCCCAAGATCGAGATCTGGATCGTCTCTAAAGTAGGACGAATCATGAGGGACAAGAAATTCCATGAAAGATCCGGCGGAAACATCCCGGTGATGAACCTCCCGAGAGACTCCCGTCCCTGCCGCTCGAACAACGCCAGCGGAGCTATTCCCGCCCGTCTCCAGCTGTCAACAAAGGCGAGAACAAAGAAACCTATGAAAAGATAGGGAAATAGAGACTTAGGAAATGGACGGATAGACGATGGGGTCGGCTCGTTCACTCGCTGCCTCAATCATAGAATTGTCTCGGAAATTGCCGGAGTACAAGTCCTCAAGCATCGGATCGGTGATCTTGTCCGGGGACAGATCAAAAGCGGCTGTTCCGTTCTTGATGCCAATGACTCGCGGGAAGTAAGCCAAGGCCAAGTCGACGCTGTGAAGGCTGACCAATAGCGTTTTGTGAGTGCTCTGGCTAATGTCGATTAGCAGCCGAACGATGGTCGAGGCCAGAGTCGGATCGACCGACGAGACGGGTTCGTCAGCGAGGATCACCTCCGGGTTTTGCACCAGGACCCGGGCGATGGCGACTCGTTGCTGTTGTCCTCCCGAAAGCTCATCGGTTCGTTCAAAAATCTTATCAGGAATTTCAACCTGGGTCAGAGCCTTGTGCGCCAGATCCATGTCGGACGGCTTCGCCAACGAAACCAAAGAGCTCAACGTCGACCAACGACCCAGTTGTCCCGCCAATACATTGTGAATAACTCTTAGGCGGGGAACCAGATTGTGCTGCTGGTAAACGGTGCCAATCAGGCGCCGAGTCTGACGCAACCGCTTACCGTGGAGAGCTTCAATTTCCTCGCCGTTAATCCAGAGCTTGCCGGAGGTCGGCCTCAACGTGCAATTGAGGAGGCGAAACAGAGTGGTCTTGCCCGCCCCGCTAGGACCGATCATAGCGACGCGCTCCCCCTTCTGGACATTAACATCGATACCGTCCAGCGCGACTTGATGGCGGCCGAAGACCTTTCGGACTTTCTCGAGACGATACTGGCGTTGCAAGCAGCTCATTAGTTTAGTTTGAGTAACCCTGCCGCGATCGCCGCTTCCTCGATGCCTTTCCAATCCTCGTCTTTTGCGACGATGTAGCCTTTCGTCCTGTGTAGATCAAGAAGCTTTTTGTGCTCCGGGTTATTGTAATCGAGTTTCAGAAAAGCCTTGGTGATCTTCTCGACGGTTCCCTTATCGACTCCTGCCCGAACC
>DASQUN010000859.1:0-5051 GCA_035641275.1 Candidatus Udaeobacter sp.
CCGTGGGATTTGTCTCAGCTTCCGTGGTCGCCATGCTCATCGGCGTACTGATCGGGCTCTCCCCGATGCTCTATCGGGCGCTCAACCCGTTCATCCAAGTGCTCAAGCCCATCTCGCCGCTGGCCTGGATGCCCTTGTTGCTTTACAGCGTACAAGATCCGACCTGGACCGCCATCCTGGTTGTGTTCATGGCTTCCCTTTGGCCGACGATCGCCAATACCGCCTTCGGCGTCAGCTCTATCCGAAAGGACTACCTTCAGGTCGCTAGCCTTCTGCAGCTTTCATGGTTTCGCCGGCTTACAACGGTCGTTCTTCCCGCTGGCGCCCCTGCGATCGTTGCCGGGTTACGCATCTCTTTCGGTAGCGCGCTTGTCGCGGTCGTTCCCGCCGAAATGCTGTTGGGAGAGCTCGGTGTTGGCTATTTGACTTGGATTGAATGGAACAACCTCGACATCTCAGGCGTTATCTTCGCCATATTGGTTGTTGGCGTAGTTGGAGTTGTGTTGGATTTTGGCTTCAACCGTTTGGCTCGGCTCGTCAGCTATGCCGAATGAGTAAGGCGAAATGGATTATTTGGCCATTGACCATATTACGAAACATTTCCCCGTTGCGAACGGCGGATCTGCGTCGGGCAACGGCAAATCGTTTTGTGTTCTCAAAAACGTAAATCTCCGGGTAGCAAGAGGCGAATTTATCACGACGATCGGCCACTCTGGATGTGGAAAAAGTACACTTCTGAACATCATCGCCGGCTTCGACAAGGGTTCGGAAGGCGGGATTATCCTTGAAGGTAGAGAGGTCAATGAGCCGGGCCTGGACCGCATGGTTGTGTTTCAGAGTTTTGCCCTGATGCCGTGGCTGTCGGCTTTTAGCAATGTTCGCTTGGCCGTCAAAGCGGCCAATCCTTCGTGGGAAGAGGCCAAGGTGCGTCAGCATACCCAAAAATACATTGACATGATGGGACTTCAGGGAGCTGAAGAAAAGAAACCTGCTTTCCTGTCCGGCGGTATGCGACAACGGGTCGGTTTGGCGCGGGCGTTCGCTGTGGAGCCCAAAGTGCTTCTTCTCGATGAGCCCTTCGCTCAAATCGACGCACTGACGCGCGGTGTCATTCAAGAAGAGCTTGTGCGTATGTGGTCCGCAACCCGGAGCACCGTTTTTATGGTAACGCATGATGTCGATGAAGCCATCCTTCTTTCAGATAGGATTGCTCTCATGACCAATAGCCCGGAAGCTAAAATCGCCGAATGCCTGAACGTCAATATCCCGCGGCCACGCAGCCGTGAGACTATCATTGATTTGCCTGAATACACGAGACTGAGAAACCAGGTTTTGCACTTTTTAATGACGCAAGGGGCGCACATGGGCGGTTGAAGCATGAGCGACAGCGGCTTGAGGCACATACAGGCGCTCGGCTTGGCGATAGCTCACTCGAGTCGGCAGCGATTGCGTTATCCGGATGCGGAGTAGAGATCTGACAACGAAATAACCGGAAAGGAGGCATGCAGTGTTGGAACAAGGAAAATTAGTGAGCCGACAGGAGGCGACGGATTATCTTTTGGCCGGGAAAAAGGCAAAAGGCCTGACCTTTGAAGAAATAGGTGAAGCCATCGGTCGTGACAAGGTCTGGGTTACGGCAGCCATCATGGGACAGGCTACGATGTCGAAGGAGGAAGCCGAGAAAACAGTACGAACGCTGGGCCTCGGGGAGGGCGTTGCAGCGCAGGTGGCCGATGCACTGCAAGAAATGCCGATGAAAGGCTCGCTGGAATCGAGCGTGCCGGTGGACCCGCTCATCTACCGATTCCACGAGATCACCCAGGTCTACGGAACCACGATGAAGGCGCTGATCCATGAGATGTTCGGTGACGGCATCATGAGCGCCATTGATTTCGAAATCGATATTCAAAAAAAACCGGATCCTAAGGGTGACCGGGTTGTCGTCACCTATAACGGAAAATTCTTGCCCTATAGAAAATGGTAGGTCCAGCCGGCCACGGATTCACCACAAAGAGCGCAGAGATCGCAGAGAAAATTCTTTGTCTTATGGATTACTACGGTTGAATGTTTTCGCCGTTCGCGCAAAATGTCCGGCTAGCATGCACCCCCACCTCTTTCCTCCTCCGCATTTTTTCCGGGGGAGATGAAGGAGGGGGCCTCTGCGCGCTTTACGTTCTCTGCGGTAAGATCCTTTTGTTTTCATTTTTGGTTGCGACGTAATCACGCCGGGTTCTTTGCCGGTTAGTTTGGAACTAGTTTTACTCCCAGGGTGGCTCTTGCGCCGCGTGCGTCCCGGCGATCTTTCCGGCAACGAAGCATTCCGTGATGTTCCCTGCTTCTAAGTAGAGGTGGCCGTAGATCGAGCTGATCTCGCCGGCGACATAGAGTCTGGGGATCGGCTTCTTCATCGGATCCAAGACGCGCTGCTTAACATCATGCTCGGGGCCACCCTGAGTGTTGTTAACAATGGGCCAGGCCTCCACGACATAGAACGGCGCTGTCGCTATCGGCATCATGGTCTTTGGCGGTCTGCTGAAGTCGCTGTCTTGACCTTGACGGCATAGCGAGTTCCACCCCTCCACCGTCGTTTTGAGAACTTTCGGGCTTACATCAATTTGGCCGGCAATGTCCTCGATCGAGTTACCTTTTTTGATCCAACCTCTTTGAACTTCGGCCAGATTATCATCACTCCATTTGGCATCGTACCGTTGATCATTGACGATCGGAATGCCAATCGGCCCGAGCTTCCGACCTTCTTCGTCAAAGATCAGATAGCAAGGGATGCGTGGATAATCCTGAATGTCGGCGTCGTAATATTCCAGGGCGCGGGTGCCGGTGTCTTGCGGCGCTGGAGGATACTCATCCATGAATCGCTTCCCGAAACGATCCACGGCGATCCAAATCATCTTGCGGTTTTCCTTTCTCGGCCCGGCCCAGACATGGCGTATCGCAAATGGAAGCTCCGGGAATTTAAAGCCGTAACCGCCGTGGAAATGCCACATGTGCCACAACGCAGCGCCGACCTTCTGCGCCATCTTGATTCCATCTCCGGTATTTCCAAGATAAACCGGATAGACGGGTTGAGCTTCGAAATATTGTAGCTTCATGGCATCGTCGTTTTCGTAGCCACCGCAGGCAAGTATAACGCCCTTCTTTGCCTTGATGTGAATCGTCTGGCCTTGATGCTCGGCTAGAAGGCCGAGAACTTCGCCATCGGGATTGGTGAGCAGTTCTTTGGCGGGAGTTGATAGCATCACTTCAATGTTTCGCTGACTGACATTGTCATAGACGACTTTGAAGAGCCGGGCTCCGCCGCGAAGCCCTTTCGCCCAGGGAAAATCTGAATAGGCGGGAAAGTCCTTGAGCTTGATCGAGTCGATATCTTTGGTGCCAGGGAATGGATAGGTCCCATGGCCGCGAACTTCGGTTTGCGTCGGTTCAGTGCCGCTAATCTTAGCCAGCTCTTTGACCCAGTCGATAACGCCGACCATTTCTTCGGCCATCGTACGAAGTATGTCATCGGGCGTTGTGCCGTTGCAGGTTCGCTTCAGATATTGAAAAGCGCCGGCGGCGTTCCGTGCAAACGCCACTCCGCCGCCGGAAAGGATGGAAATGCCGCCGGGGTGAGGCATCTTCTCCATGAGGAGAACTTCCGCGCCGCCGTCATGTGCGGTAATGGCGGAGACTCCGCCGGCGGCGCCGTAGCCGACGACGACTACATCGACTTCTTTGTCCCAGTGAGTTTGTGCGTTGCTCGCCATTCAAGAAAACTCCTTCTCAGTTAGCGACCCCATTTCCTTCCCTTGATGGGGAACGATAGAGGAAGGGGTGATTTTGATTTTTGACTGGCACCCCCATCTTAATCTTCCCCCGTCGCGAGGGGGAAGAAATCGGATGGGAATCACGCGAACAGTGTGCGTCCTTTTCGAACGTGTTGGCGCGAGTAACGCGATTTCCTAATACTCCATCACTCGAGTCCCTTTTCGGTCACAGCCTCTCCTCCAACCAGTCCAGCATGTAAGGAACGTTGTAAGCCCAGTAGTCGTGGCTGCAGTGGATTCTACCGCCCGCGTCCGCTTGATCGTAGATCCGCAGCGTCTTGTCGCTCGCGCCGATTTCGGCGAATAGCCGCTTGGCGCCTTCGACGGACATTAAGGTATCGGCCGCCCCATGGGTGATTAAGGTGGGACAACTGACGTTCCGTGCGATGCCTGCCATCGTAAAATCCTTCAGGCGTCTGCGTGCCTCTTCATGACTAACACCGCCCAACAGACGCTGTACGGTCGGTTGTAAATGCGGGCAGAAATCGTAAAGGTCGTCCAGAATGCTGTAACAGCCGCTCCATGCGATAAGCGCTTTGATGCGCGTCTCGAAAGCCGCAACGCGCGGGGCGTAGTAGCCGGCCATGCTGATTCCGATCAGCGCAACGCGATTCGCGTCAACTTCGGAGCGCGAAACCAAATAGTCAATGCATGACTTTCCTGGGATCTCATAGTCGGCCCGGGTCTGAATGTTCTTGAGGTAAATAGAAGATCCCCGGCCTGGAGTATCGACCAACAAAACCGCCCAACCGCGTGCCAGTATGGGCTTGGCGCCGAAGTAGATTTCTTCCGCATAGGCGTCCGCCCCTCCCAGGAACAATACCGCCGGCCACTTGCCCGGTTTTGGATTAACCGGATGACAGAAATAGCCATCGTAATCATCGTCGCCACAGCGTACCGTGACGACCTCGATCTTAGGATCGTGAAGCTGGGCGGCAGAGCGAAAGCAGTCCTGCGCCTTGCGAAAACGTGCTGCTTTGGTGTCATTCTGCGCGTACGTTAGAAAGACGTCGGACATACGGTAGTACTGATTGGCATGGAAGAAGTATGGAATCGCTGTGTGATGGTGTCCCCCAGCGAGAGCCGCTTGACCCTTGGCTTCCGTATTTTGCGCGAGTTCTAACCAGCCCCGTTCGAGCAGAGGCCTGGCGCCAAAATAGATTTCTTCCGCATAGGCGTCCGCTCCTCCCAGGAACAATACCGCCGGCCACTTGCCCGCTTTGGGATTAA
>DASQUN010000860.1:0-7574 GCA_035641275.1 Candidatus Udaeobacter sp.
AAAGATCGCTTCCACGGGACAAACGGGCTCGCAGGCGCCACAGTCGATGCACTCGTCAGGGTCGATGTAGAGCTTCTTTTCCTTCTCAAACTGTTCGGTCTCGTTCTTGGTAGGATGAATGCAGTCCACCGGACAGACATCGACACAAGCGGTATCCTTCACGTCTATGCAGGGCTCAGCAATGATATAGGTCATCTAACCCTCCTCACAGTCGACCTTTTTCAGTCCTAGTAGCAAATCGAATTACCCAAGTCAATTCTAGGCCCGTGTCGTTGGCAACGTCCACTAAAGTCTAGTAGTGCCGCCCCTTCGGTTTCGTGCTCGCCAACACACGCTCGCAAGTTGGGCGAGGAATGGTTATCATTCTCGCTATGCCTGTAGAAATCGTCCGTCGAGACGCCGGCAAAGAGTTTCCGAGCCGTAAGCTTAAGACAATTGCCCAGAAGATTTTAGAATTGGTTGGACAGAATAGGGCCGAGTTGAGTCTCGCGCTGGTGGAAAACTCTGAAATACAGACGCTAAACGCGAAGTATAGAAAAAAAGACTATCCGACGGATGTATTGTCGTTTCCAGTTGAGGATCACTTGCCTGCGAAAGAACGGCTTTTAGGCGATGTGGTCATCTCGGTTCAAAAGGCCAAGGAACAAGCCAAACAGGGAAGACGGAGCTTGGATGAAGAGATGATGACCCTGCTGATTCACGGAGTGGTGCATCTCTTAGGTTACGATCACGAACGGTCGGCCCAGGAGGCAAGGATCATGACGCGGCTGGAGAAGCGGATCTATCGCGTGCTTTGTGACCAGGGCATCTTAGAGTATAATAAGAATTGCGCTCAACGCAGCTTGCGTAGACTCACTCACGGGACGAGATAACAAGATGCTAGAAGAAACCACCGAACAACTGACCCACTTGGAACAGCGGCTCGAGCTTCTCCGGAGGCGTCTTTGACCTCGAAGGAAAGCAGAAACGAGCCGCAGAACTCACCCAAATAACTTCACGTCAGGATTTCTGGAACGACGGTGAAAAAGCCCAGGGTGTGCTTAAAGAGCAGGCCTCACTGAGAGAGGTTATCGATTCCTGGGAAAAGCACAGAGCGGGACTCGAAGAGGCGCGTTTCTTTCTCGAGCTGGCGAAAGAAGAAAAGAACGAAGACGCGCTAAACGAAGCCGTGGGTAAGGTTGCCGAGGTAACGGAGGGAATGGCTCAAACCGAGCTCACGCAACTCTTGGGTGAGCCGGACGATCGCCGTAACGCGATCGTGAGTCTACACCCGGGCGCCGGTGGCACCGAAGCGCAAGACTGGGCGGAAATACTCTTACGGATGTATTTGCGCTGGGCCGACCGCCGGGGCTACCGCAAAGAAATCCTCGAATATCAGCCGGGTGAAGAAGCGGGCTTAAAGAGCGTGACCTTCACGGTTGAAGGTGACTATGCCTATGGTTACCTCAAAGCGGAGGCCGGCATCCACCGACTCGTACGGATATCGCCCTTCGACGCCAACTCTCGGCGCCACACCTCCTTCGCATCGGTGTTCGTTTACCCCGAGGTCGACGATACCATCAAGGTTGAAATCAACGAAGCCGATCTGCGTGTCGATACTTACCGCTCCAGTGGCGCCGGCGGACAGCACGTGAACAAGACCGATTCGGCCGTGCGCATCACCCATCTTCCGACGAACATCGTGGTCGCCTGCCAAAACGAACGCTCACAGCATAAGAACCGAGCCATGGCCATGAAGATACTGCGCTCGCGGCTCTACGAGCTGGAGATCGAAAAGCAAAGAGAGAAGATGGATGTATATCACAAAACCAAAAAAGATATCGCTTGGGGGAGTCAGATTCGCTCCTACGTGTTGCACCCCTACCGCATGGTCAAGGACCACCGCACGGCGGTCGAAATTGGCAACGCGGACGCCGTCCTTGACGGCAATATCGACAAATTCATCCAAGCGTATCTTTTGCAGGCAAGCGCCGAAAGCTGAGCCATCAGACAGCGCTTGCCCCGATAACAATTTTCCGCAATGTTTAACTCTGCTGCACCTTTCTTCTCTTGAAGAACTGTACGTGACTCAGTGCGTCGGCTGCGACGATGCGGCCGATGGGCCCGATGCTATAACAAGCGTCCACTACCTTTTTATCCGAGTCCAAAATGAAATTCGTCGCGTCGATGATTTTCCTTCGCTCTTCCCAGAAGGCGCCCACCTTCTCAGCATCCGCTGGGACTTCAAGTCCGTAGGCCACAGGAAACGTCAGCTGCAACTTGTCGACGGTTTCTTTGGCCTTATCCAGTGGATCCACGGAAAGGGCCACGATGTCTTTGCGCGCAACGGTTCGGCTAAGTTCAAGGAACGGCGAACTCTTGCCCGTTGTGAACAAGTTTCCCCGACACAGGCACCGGATTTCTCAGCGAGTTGATGGTATGGCAGCCTTTCTCGATCATCTGCAACAACTCCTGCACCTTTTCCGATGGCGCCGGGCTCTTAATGTTAAAAACATAGGTCAGCTCGCGGCAGGCCGGAGAGACATCCGCTAACAGCAATTTGCCGCGCGTGTCGTACGCCATGCGAATATCCATCTCCGCATCCTCGATCTCGATGTCCAGCTGCGACGCGTACCGCGTCAGTTGGCTGAACATTCAAAATCCCGCCGCGGCGACAAAGTACTGCAGCGGCGATGGCGCCTTACCGCCGCCCTTGCGGGCCTTGGCCTCATCGCACTGGATCGTATACTCCCCAACTCTGGCTTCTTTAAGCTGGTCCTCAACGAGCCGGACTACGGCCCGGGCGACCAGGGTATGGCCTTCCGGACCCTTCTTCGCCTGCTCGCGCTGTTCTTGATGAACCGCGCGAAATTTTGCCAGATCGACTTTACCTTGTTTCTTGCTCATGGTTTCCCCCCCCTTAGGATCCGTTGGTTGATTCGTGTCGTCTTCGACCCAGGTTTTTTTCCATAATATCCTCTGCGGCTAGCGGTCATGACGAATTTTTGAAACTCCTTATTGTCCCGGTATTTGCTCATGTCGTATCGCTCATAGTGGGTCATCTCATTTACTTCGCGTCGTGGCCGAGCGGGAATCGGTTTGCTCGCGTAGCCCAGAGGAATCAGGTGATAAACCTTCAAGGATTCGGCACGCCGAGAAGAACTTTAAGCATGGTTTCCATGTAGGGCGAGCTGGCGTCGCTGACATACTGAGAGGCAAGGCCGAGAGAGGTCGCGGCCCGGTGTATCAACAAAGTGGCGCTGGCCAAGCCCGTGTAGAAATGGGAGTTCGCCTTATCCAGCATCGTTCTGACCGGATAGGTCTCTTTCACCCTGGGGTCGCCCAACACAATGAGATGCACCGGAGCGTGCCTGAACTCATCACCCGTCATCTTCGCGTCGCCGCGGACGACCATCTCCATCTCTTTTTTGTGCTCTTGCTGTTTGAGAAAAAAATCGGCGATCTCATGACGGGTTTTCTCATCGCGGATGACAATGAATTCCCACGGCTGGCCGTTGCCTCCCGAAGGCGCCCAGCGAGCGCAGTCGAGAATCTTCCGAACCATTTCATCGGGAACGTCTTCTGTCTTATCGTAGCCGCGGATGCTCTCCGGTTCACAGCGAGTTCGGGAAGTTCGTCAATGTTCAACATGCCGCCTTCCGTCCGTTGGCCAAACTGAGTTAACGCCGCTTGGGCTTAAGTTTGAGCTCATAGCTGAAAAGATCGCTGCGGTAGAATCCTACGGTTCTCAAAACCATGTCCTTCTTGTGAAGATAGTCTCTTTCGACGAAAAGCACCGGCGACGCCGCAGGAATTCCAAGGTGAGCAGACACCTCATCATCCGCTAGCTTGGCCGCAACCACGTGTTTCACCCCGGTGATTCTGATGCGGCAGGTGGCCTCGATGGCATTCGAGAGAGGCTGGCGCTCGAGGCGCTTTGCCGAGATTCTAGAGGCGATTCGGGAAGGCACATAAGAGATGACATAGGCGAGAGGTTGGCCGCGGGACATCCGCAGACGGACGATCCGCGTTACTTTCTCATTGGCCGGGAGCCGAAATTCCTGCCTGATTTCCTTTGCTGGATCGATGGGCTCGATCGCCATCAGCTTGAAACTCGTGCCATAGGGATTGAGGGTTACCAAGTCCTCCGCTTCGACTTCCAGGTTGATCGATTGCCGCAACGGGCCGGTCCAGTCGACGAAGGTCCCCTTGGCTCTTTCGCGTCGGACGTAGCCCTCCTGAACCAGTTGTCCTAGAGCTTGCCGGATCGTGATAACGCTGACCCCGAGCTGTCGTGCCAACTCCAGCTCTCCAGGAATCTGAAAACCAGGACTCCACTTTCCGGAGAGAATATTCTCCCGGATCTCCAGCATAACTTTAAAGTATAGAGGGAACGGCGAAACGGGCCTTCTGGCGAGACGCATGTTGACTACTTATATTCTTAGTAGTAGTAAGTCAAAGTCTCCAATGGGCTGCAGCGAAATAGCAGGCTGATTTTGTTACGCATGTTGTTGATGCGCTCCGAACAACGAATGTGAGAGTTTGAGACCTGAGAAGGGCACGGCAGGAGTAAACGCATATGCCATGGATTAAGGTAATCCCGGAACACGAGGCCGGAGGCGAGCTGAAAGAGGTCTATCGGAAGATCCGCGAGCAGCGCAAGGGTGAAAAGATTAACCAGGATCGCGACGCGGGTCACAGTGGGCCGCCCGTCAGCCCGCCAATGCTGCACAGCCTGAATCCCAAAGCGATGTGGCACACCGCCGAGCTGATGTGGGAAATCATGCGCGGGGAGTCTCGGCTCACCACGGCGCAGCGTGAGATGATCGCCACCGTGACTTCCGCCGCGCTCAACTGCCGATTCTGAACGGTTGCCCACGCAGAGTTTCTGCGTCAAGAGGGCGGCGACGATTTGGCGGTGGAGCAAGTCAAAGACGATTGGCGACAGATGGAGCTGACGGAACCCGAGTACGCGATGTTGGAGTATGCCGAGAAGTTGACCTTGGCGCCGAGTAACATGCGTGAGGAAGACGTGCGGAAACTGCGCGACGTCGGATGGACGGACAGAGACATTCTCGACATCGTCCACGTCTGCGCCTACTTCAACTTTCGGGTGCGGGTCGTCGACGGACTCGGTCTGGAAGTCGCGGATTGGCAGATTCAGCGTGCAAGAGCTGGCGCGCAGCGTGCCGTCAAGTTGGCCGAGGAGCGCGGCGTCGCCATGCCGTCTGATCCTTGGAAGCTTCGTTAGAGGACAAAAAGATGAGTTTCATTAAAGTTATTTACGAGTCTGAGGCGACCGGCGAAGTGGAAGCTGTTTACGAGAGGACGCTCGCCGGACTTCGACCATCGGTACAGCAGAGGAGAGGGAACAAACTTCCTCCCATCGTGAGAATCTTCGGTCTCTGTCCCCCCCTTCTCGATGCCAGGGTGGGTTTTGACAAGGGGATTTACCGGCCCGGCACTTCCGGCCTGGGGCGACGCAACGAAGAGCTCATCGCGACCCAGGTCGCCGCGCTCAGCGGGTGCCGGTTTTGAGGAATCGGACACGGAGAGTTTCTCCGTGTCGACGGCAAGATGGCAGTGGAAGAGGTCGCCAAGGTAATTTCCAATTGGCGGGAGGCTGACTTGGACGATCAGGAGAAGGCCATGCTGGCTTTTACCGAAAAGTTTACCCTGACGCCGGATCAAATTGCCGACGAAGACATCGATAAATTGCGCCATGCCGGATTCGATGAAAATCAGATCCTCGCCATCGGTCTAGGAGCGGGTTATAGAAACTGGGTTGACCGCATTGCCGACCTTCTCGGCGTCGAGGAGGAAAAGTTTGACTTTCCGGAAGAGATTTTGAAGGCTTTTGGCGTCACGCGCGAGCAGCTGCAGACTTCTCTTTACGAGGACGCGCAATGAGCCGCCTGCGCATGGTCTCAGGGAAGAGGATTGAAGATCTGCTTGCGGCAGCTCCCGGCGCGCTCGAAGCGGACACGGCCATGCGCCGCCTGCTCATCGAACAAGTGACGCCGCGGCTGTACAGTTTGATCGGCCTCGTGGTTGCCGGTTGTCTGCGTTGCGAGGGTTTTGTCGAAGCTTTGCGCGGGCCACTGGATCAATCTTTCGGCGCCCAGGCCGCGAGCGATTGGCGCGCACTCACGCTCACGGCGGCGGAGAAGGCGGTGCTGGCCTATGCGGAGAAGGGCACCACCGACGAGGCCTCGGTGCGCCGGCGGGACGTCGACGCGCTGCGTGAGGCGGGGTTTAGCGACAAGGACGTTCTATTGATCGCCACCGCGATCGCCTATCACAATTACGCGATTCGCATGGCGGCGGCTTTTGATGTGAAACCGCGCTAGAGAGGAGGAATTTCCATGCAAATTTTCAAGGGGGATTTTAGCGCGATAAAAGGAATTCCACCGAGCGGGCTATGCGTCGGTGTTCATCGCGCCGGCGCCATCCACCAGAAAATGGTCGCAAAGCATGGCGATCATCTGGTGGTTTGGTCGCTGAGACCCGATCTCGATTTCATTGCTTTCAAGAAAGAGGGTCTGGGAGAACAGGGAATTCGCTCCACCAGCGAGATGGAATCCATCGACGCTTCGAGCGAAAAGCTCATTTACGGGGTGCGCGGGGCCCCGCCTGAAATTAGAGAAAAGGCGCGCGAAAAGGGGCTTACGCTGCTGGCGGATGCGACCTGTCCTTTTGTCACGCAACAGGAAGAAGCGGAGATCCAGCTGCTTAAGTCCGGTTGTCATCTCGTGGTTCTGAGTAGTCGCACGCATCACGGGATTCCAAGGCTTCAGGGGATTGCGCGCGAAAAGGGAAAGGAAGTTTTCATCGTGGAGCGGGAAGAAGACGTCGATGAGATTCGCCTTACCCGTTTCGAACCGATCGGGGTGATCGTCCAGACGACCTTCTGGCTCGAAACCTACCAAAAGATCATGGCTCGCATTCTCGAGCGTTTCGCGAATGTTCAGATCAGAAACACGGCTTGCATCGATTCGCTACAGCGTCTTCCGGAGGTCGAGAAGCTTGCCAAGAAAGTCGATGTGATCATTATTTTCGGCTGGACCGAAGGGATGACGAATCGGATGCTCGAGGTCGCCGGGGCGTTCAATGCGCACGTGCACAAGATCGAAAAAGTGGATGATCTCCAACTCGAGTGGCTTCGAGGAAAAGAAAAAGTGGGAATCATCGGCGCGAACGAGACCCCGGATTGCATGATGAACGAAGCGATCGAAAGAATCAAAAGCATGGCTGCCTGAGCTATGCCGAAAGTGACGTTCATGCCGGGCGGGCGCTCTTTCGAAGTGGCGGCGGGAACCACGATCCTGGTTTCGGCGATCCAAAACGGCGTGCAGCTCAGGCACGACTGCACAGAGGCGATTTGTGGCACGGATCGGGTAAAGATCCTTTCCGGCACAGAGCACCTGAGCGAAAAAACAGAAAACGAGGAGTTGACGCTCGAAATGATGAACGCGGGGCCGAACGACAGGTTGGGGTGCGTTGCGCACGTTTTGGGCGATGTCACGGTCGAAATTCCTGAGTAAGAGATTTTAAGGAAGCTCGAATGGGCTCACCATAATGGCGGGAGCGAAGTT
>DASQUN010000861.1:0-4016 GCA_035641275.1 Candidatus Udaeobacter sp.
CACTTCGCACGGACACGCTTCCTCTAGATCTCTCGCCGACCCTCTAACGCTTTCCCCAAGGTGACAGCGTCTGTATATTCCAAATCCCCGCCCATCGGCAGTCCGCGCGCGATACGCGTCACAGCGATGCCTAATGGCCTAATGACCTTCGACAGATAGAATGCCGTAGCTTCGCCGTTCATTGTGGGATTTGTCGCAACGATCACCTCCTGAACCGTGCCATTCCTAAGTCGTTCGATCAACTCTTTGATACGCAACGCATCCGGCCCAACCCCATCGAGGGGAGAGATGGTTCCGTGAAGCACATGATACAGCCCTTTGAATTCCTGTGATTTTTCCACTGCGATTAGGTCCGCAGGCTCCTCAACCACGCAGATCTTGTCTTGTTCCCGCTTCGGATTCCGGCAAACCGCGCAAAGCGCTCCGTCCCCGCTTAGCGGATCCACCTCGCTGAACCCGAAGCACTTTCGACACAGCCCCATTTCTTGACGCAATTTCCCGATGCTATCGGCCAGGTTGAACACGTCCTCCCTTTTGCCTTTCAGCATGTGAAACGCCAATCGAGCGGCGGTCCTTTCCCCGATACCGGGCAGTTTTGAAAGCTCTTGGATTAAACGGGCGAGAGGCGTTGGATAGGCCGTCATGGTGTCAGTCCTGGAATTTTGAATCCGCCTGTGATCTTGCTCATCTCCGCGGACGCCATGTCCCGAGCCTTACGCATCCCATCGTTAACCGCCGCAAGGATCAGGTCCTCTAACATTTCTTTTTCTTCTGAGTTGATGACCGTCGGATCGACCTTGACGGCGCAAAGGTTGAGCTGGCCGTTGACGGTTACCTGAACCATCCCCCCGCCCGCCGATCCTTCGACTGTCTTTTGTCCTAGCTCCTCTTGGATCTTTGAGATACGCGCCTGCATCTCTTGCGCCTGTTTGAGCAGGTTCCCCATGCCACCGATTCCTTTTGCCATCGCTCCTCCTGACGCCTACGTAAAGCCGTCTACGATCCAGCCGGGGGCGAGCCTAACTGCTCTCCCTGCGAACCGTTTTGATCGATCCACCAAATATTCGCAACGCCTCTTTGACCATCGCACTTTCAGCGATCTCTTCTGCCGCTCCCGTTCCTCCCGTTTCGATTTTCCGGCCGGCATCATCAGCCATCGCCGTAATAGTGATAGCAACGTCAGCAGCAAAGAACTCCTTCGCTAGACTCTTAAGCACCGATAGATTATCCGAGTCTTGGAGATAGTTCAGATGATGCCGTTCAACAATGCCGATCTTAAGTTGCCCCGGCGGAAGCTCAAGGGCCGTCCCCGTCTCGAGGTGTGATGCGAGAAATTTCTTATCTCGCCCGACGAAGGCAACGAAGTTTTGCCACATCTTATCTCGGTCACTGAGGATCGGTATGGAAGAGGACGGCGACGACGCAACGGCCGGAGGCTGACTGACGGCGCCTTTCGCCGGCTCCGCAACGGTCCTAAGTTCACCGGACACCTTTTTCTCGAGTTTCTCTAATCGCTCCAGCAGTTGCCCAACGGGCAACGCCTTCGGCAAGGTGGCCAGGCGCACCAATACGGCTTCTAAAGCAAAGCGGGGGTTGGCCGAACGTGCGACATCTTCCTCACCGACGGCCATAAAATCAAAGTAGTCCAAGAACGCGTCAACTGCTAGATTCGCCGTTTGGCTCCGTAAGGCTTCGAGCTCCTGATCGGGCAGGTCGAATAATGAACCATGTCTGAAGCCTTCAGGTTCCTTGATGCTAGAGTCGGATAGTCGGACAATGAGCAGATTACGAAAATGTTCCAGCAAGTCGCGCGCGAATCGGCAGAGATCCCGTCCCTCGCCGACGATATCGGCGATAAGTTCAACGCACCGCCGCGGATCTCCCTGGATCACCGCCCCGGAAATCTCATACAGGATCTGCCTTTCGGCCAATCCCAAAACATCCTGGAGCACCTTTTCATCAACCGAGAGCGGCTCGTCTTTGCCGCGTTCCGGTCCGGCAAACGCCAGGACTTGTTCCAGCAGGGACTGCGCATCGCGCATGCTGCCATCTGCCTCTCGAGCTAACAGGATCAACGCGCCATCGGTGATTTTCAGTCCTTCCTTGCTGGCAATCTCAGCCAATCGGTCGACGATTTCTCTCAAAGAGATTCGGCGAAAGTCGAAACGCTGACAGCGCGACAGGATCGTTTCCGGAAGGCGATGGGGCTCGGTCGTGGCCAGAATAAATTTCACCGAAGGAGGTGGCTCCTCCAGGGTTTTTAAGAGCGCGTTGAAAGCGTCTTTAGTGACTTGGTGGACTTCGTCAATAATGTAGATTTTGAAGCGGCACTTGGCCGGCCGGTATCGAACGTTGTCGATAATCTGCCGGATTTCATCTATGCCGCGATTCGATGCGCCGTCAATTTCCAGGACGTCTATGGACGTGCCATTCTTGATCTCTTCACAGTACGTGCATTCGTTGCAAGGAATCGGAGTGGGCCCTATTTCACAATTTAAGGCCTTGGCGAGAATTCGCGCTGCGGTGGTTTTGCCTACTCCACGAACTCCAGTGAACAGATAAGCATGGGCGATGCGGTCCGTGCGTATCGCATTTTGCAGTATACGGGAGATATGTTCCTGCCCCGCGATATCATCGAAGCTCTGAGGACGCCATTTACGAGCTAGAACTAAATAGGACATGCAACTAAAAGTAGGAGGGATGAGAGCAGTGAAGGATGATTCTATCATCCTTCCTCTTCATACTTCATCCTTTCTTGGGATGCCCATTGCTGACAGCCAGGTTGCCCTGTGGCACAGGGGATATTCCGTTACCGCTGCTTCCTTCCGGACCTGACGGGGTTCACGGTTCCGCCTTGCACAGGACCTAACTATCAGCAATCGACATCCGCGACTTCAGTTTCGGAATCACGCCACGACGAATAGCGTAAAGGGAACACTACGACGATCCCGTCCAATATTCAAGTTTAGGTCCTATTTCCACTAAATTTCCGCTTCTCGGCCAGCTAAGTTTTTATTCAAACCTTCGCCAAAGACCCCATTCAATTTGTTCGTACGAGCGGTCGGCTCCGCTTACCGATCTCTGAAGCCTTGAAACCCCCGTTTAAGGAGTTTAGCGGACAAACTCTGGGTGACGTATCGGCGAAGATCGCGTCTCGATCGTCGCGATACCCGCATATGCTGCCAATGAATGTCGGTTTAACCGAGCGATGAGACGACCGGGCCATTCAGCGTGCGCCCCTCCGGCGCTGAAGAGCAGTCTCAATAGCTCCGCGTATCATGACGCGCCTGCGAAAGATAATCGAAACACCGGATGCGCGAGAAAAGCTACTCAGGACAGAAAGCGGGATCGAATATCGGCTGGTGCAACCGTCACAGAAGCGGCCAGTTGGCGGAGAGGGGGGGATTCGAACCCCCGGTACCCTGATTAGGGGTACACACGATTTCCAGTCGTGCACCTTCAACCGCTCGGTCACCTCTCCGTTTTGTAATTTCAAGTACTTGCTGAGCGCATTGCCTTCTGTAAGTCGTCAATGTCTCCAAAATGTCTCCAAGGCGGTTCGGGAATGCGATGGATGTTGAATTCGTGAAAAGTTACCACGCTCTAAGACGAATTGCCAAGCTGAGAGAAGCAAGACGCGCTAGTTACACGATTGGGACTCGTGTGCTCAAGAAAAAGTTTCATTCTTTGGCGGACTTATGGCGGCATGTCTCCATGATGTCTCCATCTACGGGGAGTCTATGAGTAGAGGTGGTAAACCCGGCCGCAGTGGTCCCCCGGGTAACAAAAATGGTGTCATACACGGACTGTATGGCTACAAACGGATGTTGGACGGCGATGGGTTAGATCAAAGATCGAGTCTCTATCATGCACTGAGAGAAAAGGAGCAGGAATTAGTCACCGCACTGGGCGGCGATCCTTCACCGCAAGAGCAAGCCATCATCTCAGACGCAATCAAAAACATGCTCTACATCGGAAGCCTTGACCGTTACTTGATGGGGTTGAAAAGCATAGTT
>DASQUN010000862.1:0-4937 GCA_035641275.1 Candidatus Udaeobacter sp.
CTCCCATACCTTCCGACCGTCCTCAATTTTTGCGCGACGAAAGTCCCGAATGTGCAGGGCCGACTCGGGCAGATGCTCCAATGCCTTCAACGGATCTTTTCTAAACTCTCTGGCCTTCATGACCCAGATGCTCTCGGCCACCTTGTAACCGACAGCCGCGAGCGAAACAAAAATGATCGCTAGCAGTATAAGCCGCTTACGTTTATGCATTTCTTATCCGCCGACTTGTTGCAAAAAATACCATTCTTTCGGACCCATGTAAAGTAACGGGCACGAAAATTGCACGTCAAACCTGAGGAAAATAAAGAATTCTAAGAGCGATAAAGGCTATCTGCCAGATTCTGCCAAACTTTTTGGGCTTTAAGAAGGACTTCAGAAAGCTCCCGCACCGCGCCTCGGCCACCCTGAGCTTGAGTCACATAATCGGCCACGGACTTAACTCCTGACCACGCATCTTGTACGGTCACGGCTAATCCCACCTGTCGCAGGATGGGGAGATCAGCGAGGTCGTCTCCAACATAGGCCATCTGCTCATCCTTGAGCCGGCCGTTTCGCTTGATGCGTTCATATATAAGGGTCTTGTCTTTCACCCGTTGATACACCAAGCTCACGCCAAGTTCTTCCGCCCTATGACGCACGGCACGCGAGGAACGTCCGGTAATGAATCCGACCTCAATGCCGGCGCGTTGCAGCAGCTTAATGCCTTGCCCGTCGCGTACGTCGAATCTTTTGCTCTCATGGCCGCGATCATCAATGAAAATGCCCCCGTCAGTAAGAACTCCATCGACATCGAGCAGGAGCAATTTGATTTTTTTGGCCTTATTCTGGACCTTGAGAGAGAGGCGTTTCACAGCGGCGCTAGACGATGCCGGCTTTGAGAAGATCGTGAATGTGTAGAATGCCGATTGGCACCGTATCACCAGGTCGCTCGACGACAAATAGCGAGGTGATCGGTCGCGGCATATTCTCTTCCATTCTTGCGAGGGCTTGCGAAGCAAGCGCGTCCTTCTCAATCGACCGCGGCTTAAGGACCATAACCTCGGCCGCGCTCTTACCGAGGATGCCATCACCGTGCGCTTGGAGCCCGCGGCGCAGATCACCGTCAGTAATAACGCCGATCAGGTTGCCCCGTTTATCGGTTACCCCCGTTACTCCCAAGCGCTTCGAAGTGATAACTAAAATTGCCTCCCTCATGGAGGTCTCTTCTGGTACCAGGGGTACATCGGCATCCCGATGCATCAAGTCCTCGACGCGCAGCAGGAGCTTGCGCCCCAGGGTACCCCCTGGATGACGCAGAGCGAAATCTTCTTCTTTGAAACCTTTTTTCTCTAGTAGAGAGACCGCAAGCGCGTCGCCCAGAGCAAGAGCCGCGGTGGTACTCGCCGTCGGCGATAATCCGAGGGGGCAAGCCTCTTCCTTTACGCTAGCATCGAGAACGACGTCAGCTGCGCGGGAAAGGCTTGACCCGTGATTTCCGGTCACGGTGATCAGCTTTATGCCCAATCGCTTGAGGATTGGAATCAGCCTTAAGACTTCTTCGGTCTCACCGCTATTAGAAACGGCGAGGACGACATCGCCTTCCATAATCATCCCCATGTCGCCATGGTTGGCGTCACCGGCATGGAGAAAAAATGAAGGCGTGCCCGTGCTTGAGAGCGTCGCGGCGATTTTGCGACAGATCAGCCCTGACTTTCCCATGCCGGTTACAACTACTTTGCCGCGGCACTCGTAAAGCAACTCCACCGCTCGGACAAAACTTTCGTCGAGTCGATCGATCAGGGAAACAATGCCCTGGGCCTCGATATCGAGTACGGCTTTGGCCCGTTCTAGAATGACTGCCTTGCTCAAATGTGCAATTACCCTTTCAAAATGCCGTCGAGACGTTTGACGACTCGAAGCAGCCCTTCGAACTCTTTCAAGGGCAGAGAGTTTGGACCGTCACTCAACGCACGATCCGGATCTTCATGGACTTCCATGAAGAGCGCATCGATTCCGACCGCCACGCCCGCACGCGCTAACGGGCCGATGTATTTTCTCTCTCCGCCGGACGCCTTGCCCAGGCCCCCCGGCAGCTGCAGACTGTGCGTCGCATCGAAGACGACAGGATAACCCAGCTCCCCCATCACGACCAGGGAGCGCATATCGGAGATCAGATTATTATAGCCAAACGAAACCCCGCGCTCGGTTAAGAGGACTTGGTCGTTGCCCGTCGAGACGATCTTTTCCACGACATGCCGAATATCCCACGGAGCGAGGAACTGTCCTTTTTTCACATTAATGACTCTGCCAGATCGCGCCACCGCCAGCACAAAATCAGTTTGACGACAGAGAAAGGCCGGGATTTGCAGAACATCGACGACCTCTTTAGCCGGTCCTATCTGTTCTTGCTCGTGCACGTCAGTGAGGACCGGCACACCGATTTTCTTTTTCACTTCAGCAAGAATAGCGAGTCCCTTTTCCAAACCGGGCCCACGAAAGGAATCACCCGAGGAGCGGTTCGCCTTATCGAAGGAGGATTTGAAAATGTAAGGAACACCGACTCGATCCGCCGCCTGTTTGAGCGCGGACGCATGTTTCAAGGCGGACTCCCTGCTCTCGATGACACAGGGACCGGCGATGACAGCGAGAGGCCCGGCTGCACCAATATCGATGTGACCTACTTTGACCTGCTTAGAAGCCATCGATGAATGGATAGGCATCAGGGGCGGACAACCTTAATCCGCGGCACCTCTTTCATGGCCTGCCGGCTCTGTAGCGCGGCTCTAACGAATCCCTTAAACAGCGGATGGCAATCCAGAGGGCGAGATTTGAACTCGGGATGGAACTGGCAGCCGAGAAACCAGGGATGATCTTTGAGCTCGATGATCTCGACGAGATTTCCGTCCGGCGACCTGCCGCAGAGAACCATGCCTTTTGCGGTGAACGGTTCAGCGTAATGGTTATTGAATTCATAGCGATGGCGATGTCGCTCGGAAATTTTCTTTCGACCGTAGAGCTTCAACGCCAATGAATCCTCTTGCAGAACGCACGGATAGGCACCCAGCCTCATCGTTCCGCCCTTGCTGCCAATCCCCTTCTGCGATTCCATCAGGTCGATCACCAGATGGGGACTGTTCGGATCGAATTCGCTCGAATTCGCTCGAGCGAGACCGCAAACGTTGCGCGCGAACTCGACCACGGCCATTTGCATTCCCAGACAGATGCCGAAAAAAGGAATCTGGTTTTCCCGTGCGTAGCGGATCGTTTCAATTTTGCCTTCGCTACCACGCTCCCCGAATCCGCCGGGAACGAGAATGCCGTCCGCTTGCGCCAGAAGTTCACCCGCTCCGACCTCTTCAATGTTTTCAGCCTCGACGTAGTCCAACTCGACTTTGGCCTCGTTGGCGATGCCGCCATGGACCAAAGCCTCGAACAGGCTCTTGTAAGACTCTTTGAGGCTCATGTATTTCCCGACCACGACGATGCGAACTGCGGATTTCGGGTTGTTCAAGACCTGGACAGTCTTTTGCCACTTCTGAAGATTCGGCGCCGCCGTCCACATGTGGAGTTTCTCGACGATCTGAGCGTCGAGTCCTTCTTCATGAAAGACCAACGGCACTTCATAGATCCATTGCACGTCCTTAGCGGTGATAACCGATTCCTCTTTGACGTTACAGAAATGGGCGATCTTCGACTTGATGTTCCTGTCGAGGATGCGATCGGTCCGGCACAGTAAAATATCGGGTTGGATACCCAATCCGGTGAGTTCTTTAACGCTGTGTTGAGTCGGTTTGGTCTTTAATTCTCCACCGCCCGTAATATAGGGGACCAAGGTGAGATGAACATAGAGGACATTTTCCCTACCCCAGTCCCAGGCGAATTGACGAATGGCCTCCAGGAACGGCAGTCCCTCAATGTCACCGACCGTCCCGCCAACCTCACAAATCGCCAGATCGAAGCCTTCGGCGGCGGCCAGAATTCGTCTCTTGATTTCGTCGGTGATATGCGGAATCACCTGAACGGTTCCGCCCAGATAATCGCCGCGCCGTTCTTTGCTAATGACGGTCTCATAGATCTGGCCGGTCGTGCAGTTGTTCTTCCGGCTCATCGAAGTGGAAACGTAGCGCTCGTAGTGGCCCAAGTCCAAATCCGCCTCGGCACCGTCTTCAGTTACAAAAACCTCGCCATGTTGGAACGGGCTCATCGTGCCTGGGTCCACGTTAATGTAGGGATCCATTTTGAGGGTGGTGACTTTCAATCCTCGGCTCTCCATCAGAGCCCCGATCGATGCCGAGGCCAGTCCCTTGCCCAATGACGACACCACACCCCCGGTCACAAAAATGAACTTTGTCTTTACGCCAGCCATGGCTTCCTCTCAGTGGTTCAACTGCTTCCAGTAATTTTCTGCTTGGACTAGATCGTCGGCGGTATCGACCTCCACTGATTGATCATCGACGTCGGTCACATAAACTCGATGGCCGTAAACCAGCGCGCGCAACTGCTCCAGTGATTCTGTCTGCTCCAATAGCGTGGGTCGAAACCGGGCAAATCTTAGGAGAAAATCCCGCCGATAAACATACAGACCGAGGTGACGATAGCCCCAAACCTTATCAGATCGACCGCCACGGCGCTCCGCGACATCGTTTCGGGGGTACGGAATGGTTGCGCGAGAAAAATAAATCGCAAAGCCCTTCGCGTCTTTGATGACCTTCACGACATTCGGGTTACGCCATTCATCTTCATCGTAAATGGGCGAGCACACGGTTCCCATGGGGATGGAGCGGTCACGCCGCATCGGTCGAACCGCTCGACTGATCGTCTCCGCCTTAATGAACGGCAAATCTCCCTGAATATTGACAACCCAATCCGCCTTGATCTTTCGCGCCACTTCTGCGAGCCGATCCGTGCCGCTGGTGTGTTGTTTAGAGGTCATGACGGCTTCGCCGCCAAACCCCCGT
>DASQUN010000863.1:0-14917 GCA_035641275.1 Candidatus Udaeobacter sp.
ATGGCGACAAAAACCCACAGATAGGCCTTTAAAAAGAACACAAGGAACTGGAGAACGCCGAGCAGAATGGGATCGGTAGTCACGGGTGGAACTTGCCAACCGCCTAAGAAAAGCGTCGTGGCAACAGCACCGATCACATAAAGATTTCCCCACTCGGCAAAGAAGAAGAACAAGAAACGCATGCCGCTGTATTCCGTCACATAACCTGCCACCAATTCAGACTCCGCTTCGGGAATATCAAACGGCGTGCGGTTACCTTCAGCCAGAGCCGCCGTAAAGTAGAGGAAAAAAGCGGCAAACGTGAATGGGTTGTGGAACAGGAACCAATCCCACGGCGCCCAGCCTTGGGCTTGGATTATGCCTTGCATGCTCAGAGTACCAGCCACAAAGACGATGGTTAGAACCGCTACCCCAGCCGGAATTTCGTAGCTCACGATTTGCGCTGCGGAGCGCATGCCGCCGAGCAACGACCATTTGTTATTCGAGGCCCAACCGGCCATGAGGATTCCAACTACCACGAGCGAGGTAACGGCAAGAATATAGAGAATTCCAATGTTGAGATCCGCGACGATGAGCTGGCTTCCGAAGGGGATGACAACAAAGCTGCAAAGAAAACCCATGAAGACCACGTAAGGCGCCAATGAGAAAAGCGCCTTGTCCGCCGCCGAGGGGATGAGATCTTCCTTGAGGAGATTTTTTATACCGTCTGCCAGCCACTGGAGAATACCCTGCGGTCCAACCCGGTTGGGGCCTACGCGCGACTGCATTCTGGCCCATACCCGCCGCTCAAGCCAGCTTGTGATGCCGGCCAGCGGAGCGACGAAAGCCGAAAGCACGATAAACGCCACCAACACCATGACAGTGGCGTACACGACCTCTTTGGGCGCCCCGGCAAAATAGCCTTCTTGTATCAGTTCGTCGATATAAGCTTGCATGATTGACTTGCTTTGATTTTTACCGATCGATTTCCGGAGCGTCGACGTCCAGGCTGCCGATGAGAGCAATCAGATCGGCCACCATGATTCCCTTACTGAGTTTATCGATGATGCTCATGGCGGTAAACGAACCCGTGCGAATCCGAACACGGTAGGGATACTCGCTGCCGTCGGCGACGACATAAAAGCCCATATCGCCGCGCGGAGCTTCGACTCGGGCGTAGCACTCGCCTACAGGCGGCTTGAATTTGCGCGGCACTTTAGCAATGGCCGGTCCCTTCGGCAACATTTTGAGACATTGGCGCAGAATCTTACAGCTCTCCTGCAGCTCGCCAATTCTCACCCAATAGCGGTCGTAGCTGTCGCCAAGCCTACCCACTTCACCGCTCCCGACCGGGACATCAAACTCTAGCTCGGGGTACACGGAATACGGAATATCTCTTCGGATATCCCACTTGATGCCTGAGCCGCGCAGGTTTGGACCGACTAGATTATAAGAAAGCGCGTCTTCTTGACTGATCACCGCAACACCGGCGAGCCGTTCGATAAAGATTTTGTTGTAGGAAAGCAGCCGATTGTATTCGTCAACGATAGGTTCGAAGTGGTCGAGGAACTCGCCAATGCGCGTACAGGTCTCAGGCAAAATATCGTAGCCGACGCCGCCGATCCGGATGTAGTTGTAAGTGAGCCGTGCGCCGCAGATCTCTTCCATCAAATTGTTGATGGTTTCCCGCTCTCTCAAGGCGTGAACAAACGGCGTCATCGCGCCGATGTCCTGCCCGAATGTGCCGACGGATATCAAGTGACTCGCAATGCGATTCAGCTCACAAGCAATTACACGACAAAATTCTCCCCGTCGAGTGACTTCGATGTTACCGAGCTTTTCCGCCGCCATGCAGAATACTTGATTAGCAAACATGGCCGCTAGGTAGTCGGCACGATCCGTGTACGGCACGTAACCATGCCACGTCACCTTCTCGCCGATTTTTTCAATGGAACGATGCAAGTAGCCGACATCGGGGATGGCCTCGCCAATCACTTCGCCATCGGTCTTGACGACGAACCGCAGCACCCCATGCGTGCTGGGATGTTGGGGACCGACACTGATGGTCATATCTTCGGCATAGAAGCCGGTTTCGGATTGCGCTGTCTCGTTCATAGTGTCCTATCGGAGCAGTTTTTCGACGAGTGGAGCCCGTTGCGTGCTGATGCCGTCGTATTCTTCCTGTTCCACGTAATCCTTGCGCAGGGGATGGCCCAGCCAATCTTCGGGAAGCATGATGCGGCGGAGGTCGGTGTGCCCCTCAAAGATTACGCCAAAAAGATCATAAACTTCCCTTTCAAACCAGTTGGCTACCTTCCATACCCCTTCGATGGTGGCAACTTTGGGATTGTCCCGCGGGAGGTCGACTTTGAGCACCATCTGGTGTCTTTGCGCGTATGAATAGAGGTGATAAACGACTTGGAGCTTTTCTTCCTTGGGCCAGTCGAGTGCGGTCAGATCGGACAGCACTTCGAATTTCAGGCCCGGCTCATCGCGCAGAAATCGGCAGACTTCAACAATCGCCGGGGCGTCAACTTTACCGTACGGCTCCGGCACGTCGCCCTTAAAGTCAGATACCTTTCCGGGAAATTGCTCTTCGAGCCGCGCATAGATCTCTTTAGGTTCCATCCTTAGGTTTGAACCGCCTCGTCCGCCGGTCGAGAGGGTCGCACTAACCACCGCTCTCGCAGCATCTTATCTTGAATACGCAGTAATCCTTCCGTAAGGGCTTCAGGGCGAGGCGGACAGCCCGGAACATAGACGTCGACTGGAACGATCTTATCTACGCCTTTGCAAACTGAATAAGCCAACTGAAACAGACCACCGCAGTTCGCACAGCTCCCCATTGAAATAACATACTTCGGATCGGGCATCTGATCGTAAAGCAATTTGGTCCGCTTGGCCATCTTGTAGGTAAGCGTCCCTGCGACGATCATCAGGTCGGACTGACGTGGCGTCGCCCGCGGAACCGCGCCGAAACGATCCAAGTCAGCCCGGGGTCCGCCGGTTTGCATTAACTCAATGGCGCAACAGGCCAGACCAAAAAGCATGTACCACTGCGAGGATGCCCTTCCCCAGTTGAGCAGGGAATCCACTTTGGTCGTAAAAACTGTTTCCGGTAGAGAATTGAGTAACGGTTTCATCCAATAACTCCGCAACGGTGAATCAGGCCTTGACCTTTTTCACCCACTCCAAATCGCCCTTGGCCCAGGCGTAAACCAAACCAAGAAAAAGAATGCCAACGAAAAGTAAGATTTCGACAAATGCAAACAGTCCCTGGCCGTCTTCGATCCAGCGGCGATATACCGCCGCCACAGGAAAAATAAAGGCGATTTCGACTTCGAATATTATAAAAATCAGGGCAACAAGATAAAATCTTATGTTGAAATTAACCCATGCACTCCCGGTGGAGGGCTCGCCGCACTCATAAGTTGAGAGCTTCCGCACCTGCGGATTCGATGGCCGCAGAAGGCGTCCAATCAGCAGGTTAACCCCGACGAAGCCCAAGCCTAGTGCGGTAAACACCAACACATTAGCGAAATCAAATAACATAGTGAATTTCCGTAATTAAGCCAGAGGAGTCGTTCAGATAACGTTGTCACAAAAACCAGCGATAATCAACCAGCGGGATGCCCGGCGGCTTCCTTTGTGTTTGCCATCACTACCTTTTTTGACTACAGTCGTGCCATTCAAAAGCAGACACTCGGATAGCGCAAAAGAATGCACGGCGGCGAGCAAAATGATCTGTAAAATCCGCGCATCAATGGCGGCGTCTATGAGGCTGGTTGGGCTGTATTTTCTCATTGCCACGACCTATCTGCTAATTAACACCCCGTCGTCCTTAGCTCAATCTCGGCTCGTATCGGTTCGAGTCGCCTACAGCGCATTATCAGCTGGCATTGGCACGCTCTGGCTAACTCATGAAGAAGGAATTTTTCGGAAACACGGCCTGGATTCCAATCTCGTATACATTCGCGGCGGCACAACGGCCGTGCAGGCCTTGTTGGCCGGGGAAATTCAATTCGGTCATCTTTCGCCTGCGCCCATGATGACGGCCTGGGCCCAGGGAGCGGACTTTGTCTGGATAGGGACCACCACACACAGAATGGTTTTTACACTTTTAACCGACAGCGGCATCACAAAAGGATCAGAGCTGAAAGGCAAGAAGATCGGTATCACGCGTATCGGATCGGCGAGCGATCTCGCTGTACGCGCCGCCGTGGAGCATTTCGGCTTAACTCCAAAGGATGTGATCATGATCTCCATGGGCGGGATACCCGAAATCTTAGCGGGCATGCGCGCCGGAGCCGTTCAGGCCGGCATCCTGTCGCCACCGACCTCGACGGCCGCGCGTGATATGGGTTTTCGGGCGCTTCTCTCTATCCCCGACTTGGGAAAGGAGTTTACTTTTTCGGGTATAGCTGCGAAACGTTCACTTGTGCAGAATCAGCCGGAGCTTGCCAAGGCCTTCATGTCCGGCCTCACGGATGGGGCGAAAATCTACAAGGAGGATAGCCGTGCGGCACTGAGCGTCCTAAGAAAATATCTGCGAGCCGACGAGCGCGCTCTCGAAGAAGGATACAAAGAATATGATAAGGCTATCTCCAGCCCCCCTTACCCATCATTGAAGGGCTTGGAAGCTGTGCGAGAAAGCCTCAGCGAATCGACACCGACCTTGAAACAAGTGGATTTGAAAAAATTTGTGGACGATAGCTTTGTACGGGCACGCTAAAGACCATGGCCCGGGAGGTGTGACCAGCGATGGCGATGAGGATTGAAACCGAACGCAAGACAAAACGTTGGCGCGAGCAACGCTGGATTTTGGATCAGGTCATCCAAGCTCGTGGGATAGATTGGGATCAAGGCCGCACGGGGAAAATCCTGCGCAACTGCGGTCCGGGAGTGCAGAGCGACCTTCAAGAGATCACCCGCCGAATCCAAAAATTCGTCGACATCCCACGTGAATTCGCGCGCGTTGCGTCACGCCGCGAGGAGCTGGCCAAAGAAACCGAGAAGGCGGGATATCTCGTTGAAGCGCGCGAGCATTACTACATCGCGTCTTGTTTCTATACCAATGCTATGTGGGCGATCTTTGAAGAGGGCAATCCAAAGCGCATCCTGTGGCAAGAAAAAAAACGGGCCTGCTACGATAAGTTCATCCAATACGCCGGTCGGCGCATCGAGCGCGTGGAGCTGCCTTACGACCGGAAGGGGGTTCAAGGCCTTTTGCATTTTCCTCCCGGAGTGCGCGCCGGTGAGAAGGTGCCGTGTGTCATGTACATTCCGGGGATGGACGGAGTCAAAGAAGACAGTCCGATGAACAACGATCCGTTTCTGGAACGCGGGATTGCCGTTCTCGCCGTCGATGGTCCCGGCCAAGGCGAAACGCGGGAGGCTGGCGTCAAATGCACAGCATCGAACTATGAGGATGTGGGAAAACTCGTTTGCGACTACCTTGTCAAACGTCCGGAGATCGACGCCGATCGTCTCGGAGTGATGGGTTCGAGCATGGGTTCGTATTGGGCTCCGCGTGTGGTTGCGGCAGAATCTCGCTTCAAAGCCTGTGCTGTGAGCGGCGTCTGCGTCGAACCGGAGCAATACGCGATCTTCAACATGTCGTCGCCCAGTTTCAAGCTCAATTACATGTACATGTCGGGGTACGATGACGAAGCTGTTTTCGATGAGTTCGCGAAGTCCCTAACTCTCAGAGGTGTCGCTTCGAAGATCACCTGCCCCTACATGATCGTTGCCGGAGAAGACGATGAACACTGCGACATGAAATTCGTCAATGAACTCATGGAGGAGATCCGCGGCCCGAAGCTGCTCGTCGTCTATGAAGGCGAGAAACACTCGATTCGCAACCCGCGCGCCCGAGTGCTGCTGATCAACTGGCTGGCCGACCGCCTCGCCGGAAAGCCATTCAAGCCGGAGAAAATCTATGTCGAGACCAGCGGCAAGGAAGTCCACTCCGACTGGTAATCGTCCCGAAAATCTTCTCGATGAGAATCGCTTATGGTGACCTGATCGGCGGCGTCAGCGGTGATATGTTCGTCGCCGCCCTGTTGGATCTAGGCCTTCCGATTAAAAAACTCACTTCTGAGCTGACCAAAATTCCCACGCTTGAGTTCAAGCTTCGAGCCTCCAAAAAAACCGTTAGTGCAATCCGTGCCACCCGCTTTCAGCCTATCTGTTCCGAAAGCGAATCGACGCGTTCCTGGAAACAGATTCGAACCCTAATCGCGAAGAGCAAACTTCATTCCGACGTAAAAGAAATCGGTATCAATATCTTTAGCCGACTGGCCGAAGTGGAAGGAAAAATCCATCGCGTTCCACCCGAGCGAGTGCACTTTCACGAGATCGGCGCGACGGATTCCATCATCGACATCATGGCGGCGGCGATCGGCTGTCACGAATTAGCAATCAACTCTCTTCATTTTTCGCGCATCCCGCTGGGGCGAGGGATGACCGAGTCACGTCATGGACCGCTGCCCGTTCCCGCTCCGGCAACTCTCGAGTTGCTTAAGGGAATTCCGGTTCAAGGGATTGACGTGGAAGGGGAAACCGTGACTCCGACCGGCGCCGCCATCGTCCGTAGTTTGGGGAAAGGCTTCGGGAAACAGCCCGCCATGACCGTAGAAAAAATCGGTTACGGTGCAGGGCAAAAGGAATTTCCGGAAAGGCCCAATCTGTTTCGCCTGCTTCTGGGCTCTGATGAAATGCCTTGGAAAGAGGAAGAGATGCTCGTGATGGAAACGAACATCGACGATATGAATCCGGAGTTTTACGATTATGTCGTCGATCGCCTCTTCGCCGCTGGCGCGCGCGACGTGTTTCTTTCACCGATCCAAATGAAAAAGAATCGCCCGGCCACGTTGCTTGAGGTCATTACCGAGCCCGATAGACGAGCGCCGCTCGCAAACGTGCTGTTCCATGAAACTTCCACCATCGGCGTCCGATACTACTCTGTAGGGCGAATGATTCTTAACCGAACATCAACGACGGTGAAGACTCGTTTCGGCAGGGTCGCAATCAAAGTTATCGAACACCCGGATGGCACGAGACGAGCCACGCCTGAATACGACGATCTGAAGCGTATCGCGGCAGCTAATAAAATACCTCTCAAGCGTCTTTATGACGAGGTGATGAAAAGCTTTGGCAAGTGAAACCCGCCGACTCGCTGCACCCCTGCTGAAGAGCAGCGGGCGTGATCCTTACACCGCCTATGGACGATCTTACCCGGATTGAGAAGCTTCGGCTTTCAAGGGAGAACTCCGATATCTCTAGTTAATTTTTTGTTTTCAGCAGAATGTGTCCGGATAACCCGAAAAGTTCAAGCAGGCAGTTACTTCGTCACGCCAGTTTTTTAGACTGCAACCCGGAGCGCTATCATAGCCATAGCCGGGCTTGCGAGTTTCGTGGTTGACCACCAATGAATTGAGCGGCGGCCAGCCATTTTCATGGCACCTCCGCGCGATTTCGCGCAAGAATTTACCTGCCGCGGGGGTTAGATGAGGTAGTCCGACGCGCTCGCAGAGATCACTGTACGTGATTAGGCACGTTGCAGTAATCCCTGCCGTACTGTCTTGAGATCGGCAATGTTGCTTGCGATGGACAAGCAGTACCTGGGCCAGCGCTAGGGCCTCCGGGGTCATTGGCATGACTCTCAACAAACCTGAGCAAATATCAAATCAAACGTTCTGATAACTAGCTTTCGCGCCCACGATAATAACCCTCGCACGGACAGGTTCACTCTTGCCCTTGAGGTCTAGCTCGCGGCCAGGAGCGTTGGGAAATTCGGCTTTGACATAGCTATAAGTCTCTTCGGTAACGAGTATTTCCCCTGAGGCTGCGGCGGCCTCCAAACGCGCCGCGACATTAACTGTATCTCCCAGTACCGTGTAGTCCGTAACGGCGCCTTCACCGACATTTCCGACAAAGGCTTCCCCCGTAGCGATACCGGCACCGACGTGAAGGTGCTCACCGTGGACCAGGTCGTTCATTCCTCTGACAATCTCCTGTGCCGTATGCACGGCCCGTTGAGGATGGTCGTCTGCTTGGAGCGGGGCGCCAAAGAAAGCCATGACCTGATCGCCTACAAGTTTATCCAGAGTGCCGTCATAATAAAAGATGGTGTTTGCGGCTAGGGAGTAAAAGCGCTTGAGCCGTTGCGCGACCTGATCCGGCGGGAGCTGCTCAGCGAGGGACGTAAAGCCGCGCACATCGACAAACACTACGGATATGACGCGAACCTCCCCACCCGGAGGAGCCAGTTCATATCAGAGCGTACACAGATTTGGGTTTTTCCGGGAGGGGCGAATCTGCACCAGGCGAAATGGAATGGAAAACAGACCCAAGAAGGGTACGAGGCACTCTTTGCACCTCTTGGTTGAAGGCAGCCGACGATAGAGCCGCCGCGCTATCTTTGCGCCGCCCAGCCACTGTCTCCCTCGTATCAATAATTTTCGCATGAGGCGCCTCAGGTGATAGGAACTGTTAAGTGCCCCTACTTGAATCTGCCGTGATTCATCTGAGATGTCTGCTCATTAAACCAAGCCAATTATTGAAGGCGCAATTCCTTGTGTACTTCTCGTCCAAGCTGTCAAGAAAATCAATCCGGCTTTCATCGTCATTCTTTTGCTCTTGCTGATCGGTTCAAAATCATGAGCGATTAAGGTCACGTAAGCATGGGATCCAACGCTCTCAGCTCGAGATGCTCACAGAACATTTCCGCGATCGAATCGTCTATCGGCCCGGAGCCGTCAAAGTAAGGAAGCTCGCCCAAGCACGGGACCGACGTGAGCGTGAAAAGAGTCTCGCGATTTGTGTCCATTGCCAGCGAAGTGTCTTTATCGACCCGGTTCAGCACATACCCGAGCACTCTCAGACCTTTGCAGGCTGCATGCTCCAACGTGAGCAGCAAATGATTAATAACGCCGAGGCGATTCGCGCCGACAACGATCAAAGGAAGCTTCAGCACCCGGGCAAGGTCGGCATAGGTGTAACTCGGTAGAATCGGCACCATCAGCCCGCCAGCGCCTTCGACGATCGTGACATCGTGCGTCGAGCGGATCTCCTCATAGAGGGCCATGAGGCGGTCGATATCGATGATGATTTCTTCCCTTTCCGCCGCCACGCTGGGGGCCAGCGGCTCCTTCAGTTGATAAGGGCAAATTCTCTCTAACGGCAGGTCGGACCTTGAGGCAGTTTTCAAATGCGCGGCGTCTTGAGGAAAGCGTTTGCCGTCTCGTTCGATGCAACCCGTTTCAGCGGGTTTCATCACGCCGACCCGACGACCAGAATTTCGCAAGAGAGCCGCCAGGCCACAGCCCACGAAAGTTTTGCCCACTCGTGTGTCCGTGCCGGTGATAAGAATTCCGCTGCCCATCAGTGCTCCGTCACGGTGCGAATACTGTCGTAAGTGACATCCAGAAGCAGCTTGAGCTCGTCATCGCCGATGGTCAGAGGCGGCATGAGAACTATGACGTCGCCGAGCGGGCGAATCATCACACTACGTTTCCGCGCTTCGAGAATGACTTTGTGTCCGATCCGCCTTTCGGGTGGATAATGCTTGCGGCTGGTTTTGTCTTCCACTAACTCGATGCCGACCATGAAACCCCATTGGCGAACATCGCTCACATGGGAAAGCGACAGAAACGCGTGGTCGAGTCGTTCGTGCAGATAACGAATCCGTGACTGCATCTTTCGAACAATGTTTTCTCTGTCAAACAATTCGAGATTCGCCAGCGCAGCCGCACAACCAAGCGGATTTCCTGTATAGGTGTGGCCATGAAAGAATGTGTTCAATTCTTTGTACTCGCCGAGGAAGGCGGAAAATATCTCTTCCGTGGTTAATGTCGCCGCCAAGGGGAGATAACCGCCGGTCATTCCTTTCGCCAAGCAAAGAATATCCGGGCTCACACCTGCATGCTCGCATGCAAACATCTTTCCCGTCCGTCCGAAACCGGTCGCTACTTCATCCAGGATGAGAAGAATTCCGTGGCGGCGGCAAATTCCACTCACCGCTCTGAGATAACCGATAGGCTGCGACCACATCCCCGCCGCGCCCTGCATCAATGGTTCCATGACCAGAGCAGCCATGGAATCTTTTTGCTCTGTCAGTTTCGTTTCTGCTTCGTCGAGGGCCGTGTCCAACGCATCTTGCTCGGTCAGGCCCTTGTAATAACGAAAAACATGCGGCGGAGTGAGTCGAAGCACCGGGAACAACAGGCTCTGATGAAAGCGATGAAAGGTCTCGGAGTAGCCCATACTCATGGAGCCGACGGTATCGCCGTGATAGGCTTCTCGGAGAGAAGCAATCTGTGTTCGCTGCGTATGACCTTTTAACTGCCAGTACTGAACTGCCATTTTGAGTGCGATCTCCACGGCTGTCGCGCCGCTATCGGAGTAAAAAACCCGTTTAAGACCTTCGGGAGCGATCTCAATCAACTTTTGCGCCAGCTCGATGCCAGGAACATGGCTTAGCCCGAGAAGGGTCGAATGGGCGATGGAGTCGAGTTGCCGTTTGATCGCCTCGTCGAGTTCTTTCTTTCGATGGCCATGGACGTTACACCAGAGCGACGAAATACCGTCCAAATACTTCCGACCGTGAAAATCGATTAGATAATGACCGTCGCCTTGACTGATGATGCAGGGCTCTTCAGCCATCCATTCCTGCATCTGCGTAAACGGATGCCAGAGGTAGACATGGTCGAGCTGCTTAAGTCCGTCGTAGGAAAGCGTCATCCTGGCGTTTCACTTCCTCGAATGTGTTGAGCGCTTGTTCGAGGTGCTCCTTCGTGTGCGTTGCCATCAAGGTGATGCGCAAACGAGACGTTCCCGGCGGCACGGTCGGCGGGCGAATCCCCTGCGCAAACACACCGCGCTCAAGTAACCGTCGCGACAGTTGCATGCATTGCGTCGCATCACCAACGATGAGCGGCAATATTGGACTTTGGCTGTTTCCCAACGCATAACCAAGCGATTTCAAACCGATTCTTAGCCGCTCGCAGTTTTGCCACAAAGCCTGCCGCCTTTCAGGCTCCTGCTTGACCAGGTCGACGGCGGCGATGCCCATGGCCATGATGGCTGGCGGGAGCGAAGTGGTGAAGACGAAACTCCGGCAGCGATTAATCAAAAGCTCTCGAAGCGACCAGCTTCCGGCAACATAGGCGCCAAAGCCGCCCAACGCCTTTCCCAACGTTCCCATTTGGATCAGCACTCGGTCGCCCAAGCCCAATTTCGCGACGAGGCCGGCGCCGTCGGGTTCGAACACGCCGGTGGCGTGCGCTTCGTCAACCATGATCATTGCGCCGTATTTCTCAGCCAGCCCAACGATGTCCGTGAGCGGCGCCTCGTCACCGTCCATACTGAAGAGCGTCTCCGTCACGATCAACTTTCGGCGGTGGGCTGAAACCTCCTTCAGGCCGCGCTCCAGCTGATCCAGGTCGCAATGACCATAAACGACCACCTTCGCGCGCGCCAGCCGGCAGCCGTCGATGATGCTCGCGTGATTGAGTGCATCGCTTAAAATCACGTCGCCTTCGGCGACCAAAGTAGAAAGGATGCCCGTGTTTGCCTGAAAGCCGGAATTAAAAACCAGCGCCGCTTCGGTTCCTTTGAACGCCGCTATCTTGCTTTCCAGCTCCTCATGCAAGACCATGTTGCCGGATATCAAGCGGGAAGCGCCGGAGCCACAGCCGTAGCGATCGATCGCTTCTTTCGCTGCTTTGCAAAGCGCCGGATGATTGGCCAAACCGAGATAGTTATTGGAGGAGAAGTTCAGCACTTCGCGGCCATCGACAATCAAAGTCGGGCCTTGCTTTCCGTCGACCGATCGCATCCGTCGATGAAGCGAAGCGTTGCGCAGAGCCTGTAACTCGTCGTGAATGAAATCCGCAGGCATGTCTCGGATTAGGTTAATAATATAGGGCGACCCTCATAGCAATACGGCCCCACCGTCCAGATCATGGTTGACCGCAGATCGGACCAGGCGTTTGGCGAGACCAGCAAGGGGATATTGTCTGTGGAACAGGAGTGCCTCGCCCATCAGTCGCTTTTCATGCTCTGAAGTTTGCGTTGGACCTGCTTCATTTCAGACGCGAAGCGTCGATACTCTTTGTCTTGTTCGTCTTTCTCCCGGTGCCGATAAATCGCAGAGGGATGGATGGTAATGAAAATGACCAGACCGGCTTGTAAGTCGATGAACTTGCCGCGTTCTTTGGTAATAAGAACCGTCTTGCCCAAAACAGCTTGGGCTGCCGTTGCTCCCATACAAATCACGATTTTCGGCCGCAGGGCTTCGAACTCGGCCTCCAGCCACGGCTTGCACGCCGTGACTTGTCTGATCGCGGGCTTCTGATGCAGGCGCCGTTTGCCGCGCCATATCCACTTAAAATGCTTGACTGCGTTGGTCACATAAACTTCATCGCGCGGAATTCGAGCCTCAACCAGCGCCTTGTCAAGCAGACGCCCCGCGGGTCCGACAAAGGGATGGCCCTGCCGATCTTCCTGATCTCCGGGTTGTTCTCCTACAAAGACGACGCTGGCTTTTTGCGGTCCCTCACCGAACACCGTCTGCGTGGCGTTCTTGTATAGATCACAGCCTTTGCAGGAGTGAGCCGCATCGCGCAGCGCTTCAAGCGTGCGCCTCGCGGGCAAGAAATCGGCCGCGGAGGTGGGCAGCTTACTTGCCATCATTTCAGCCTAGCATCTTTGATACGGCACAGGTAGATGACCGTCAGCTCAGTGCCGCGTCGCCGCGCTTGTCAAAGAATATCTCTATCGCCTAGAATTGCGTGCATTTTCGCGCAATAAGTCCAGGCAACCCTGTTCCCATAAGAAGATGAACCACTCTCTCCACCGTGGGCTAAGGACTGGAACGACGACGATCTGGAAGATTAACCGCGCTTGAAATGCTTGGGCGCTGGCTGGTAGGAGGGGGAGCAACTGGAAACTCAAAGCTCCATTGCCGCGAAAATTGTGGACGTCCCGCTGGAGATAGGTCATAAACGAAAAATGCAGAGTTAGCGCTTCTCTGATCGACTAAGGATCGTGAACCTTCTGGGCAGAAAGGAGATTTCGAAGCCTTTGATGAGGTCATTTTCCGAGAACCCGGAGATCGAGCTAAGATGGAACGGATAGCAGCCGTAGGTGACCTAGCGTGATTATCCGGTTTAGCGAGCCCCCTTATCCAGCCGCTTTGAAGTCTTTTTTGGGAAACGGGGCTCCCAACTCTATCACCGGGCTAGGGAACCTGGATCTCCTCAAGCAAGACAAGCTGGCAATCTTTTGTTCCGCCAGCTGTCCCGCGAAACTGATTTCGCAAACTCATGATCTCGTTAATAGAAAGTTAGCCGAGCTAGCGGTGACGGTGATTGGCGGTTTTCACTCTCCGCCCGAGCGCGAGTGCCTGAGAATTCTTTTTCGTGGAAACCAGCCGATCATTATTTGTCCTGCTCGAAGTCTCACTAAAATGCGCGTTCAACCGGAGTACAAAGAGCGTCTGGAAACGGGAACCTTGCTTTTTCTTTCTGCTTTCAGAAGCCACCGACACCGGGCCGATGTTACCTTGGCATTGAGGCGGAACCGATTCGTGGCAGCCCTCGCTGAGCACATCTTCGTCCCCTACGCAGCTCCGGCCAGCAAGACCGAACGGTTCTGCCGTGAGATAATTGCTTGGAACAAGCGATTGTACACATTCGAGAGCGATCTGAATCGGAACCTGCTCGCGCTAGGCGCAAGGCCGTGGGATCAAAAGGAGCTCGGTCGTGGCTAGGCCAAAGATCGTCTATGCCTGTCAGAGCTGCGGTTATCAGTCTCCGAAGTGGCTTGGCAAGTGTCCAGACTGTAATCAGTGGAATAGTTTGGTCGAAGAAAAACAGGAGCGCGTCTCGCATCCCCGTGGCGCGCTCAGTCTTGGAACCAGAGAAGATCCGTTACCGATCCATGAGATCAACACGGGAGCGGAAGGGCGTGCGCTAACGGGTATGGGTGAGTTCGATCGTGTCTTAGGCGGCGGCTTGGTTCCGGGCTCGGTCATACTGATCGGCGGCGACCCTGGCATAGGCAAATCGACGCTTCTTCTGCAGGCCTTTGCCGCCATCAGTCAACGAGGGCTGAGTTGCCTTTACGTATCCGGCGAGGAATCACAGCGGCAGATCAAAATGCGCGCTGAGCGCCTCGGAATCGCAGCGCCCAACCTGCTCATCTTGAGCGAGACGGCGCTCGAGCCGATTATCGATCACGTGAAACGGTTAAAGCCGGCGGTCCTCGTTATCGACTCGATTCAGACGATCTTCACTTCATCCCTGCCGTCCGCACCCGGCAGCATTGCTCAGGTCAGAGAAAGCTCTGGTTCAATTATCGCGCTGGCGAAAAAAACCGGCCTGACGACATTTCTCATCGGCCACGTCACAAAGGACGGTGCTATCGCTGGCCCTCGGGTGCTCGAACATATGGTTGACACGGTGCTCTATTTCGAAGGCGACGGGGGTCACTCGTTTCGGATTTTGCGTGCCGTCAAGAATCGTTTCGGCTCGACCAACGAGATTGGCGTTTTTGAAATGAAAGAAGCAGGTCTCAAAGAAGTCAGTAATCCTTCAGAGATTTTTCTAATGGAACGACCGTTGCACGTGCCGGGTTCCGCTGTCGTCTGTAGCATGGAAGGGACACGACCCATCTTGGTTGAATTGCAATCCTTGGTGAGCCGCTCATTTCTTGCCGTGCCCCGGCGCACCACGATCGGGGTCGATCATAATCGTGTTGCCTTACTGGTTGCGGTCCTGGAGAAAAAGATGGGCGCCAAGCTCTTTGACCAGGACATTTTTTTAAATGTCGCCGGCGGTGTCCACGTCGACGAGCCGGCTGTCGATCTGGGCATCATCGCGGCCGTGGCTTCGAGTCACAAGGAAAAGGTCCTCGATCCGAAAACAGTGTTCTT
>DASQUN010000864.1:0-3124 GCA_035641275.1 Candidatus Udaeobacter sp.
AGGTTCAGTTTCGGATCCGTGATCGCCTCGACGGCCGCGACTAACACCGGCATGTACGCAGGCAGACAGCCCGCCATCACCGCGTTGATGGCGATCTTTTCGACTGTTGCGGGAGCCCAACTCGGAGGCACGACGCCGACGACATCGCCCGGCTTAAATTTTGCCGCCGCGAGCATCTGAGCCACCCGCTCTTCCGTGGGCGGCACAATCGGCAACCCGTCCGTCCAGCCTTTTTCCTCGAAGAAGGCGTTGACCGCCCAGAGGTCGTCGTCAACTTCAAATCTTTCAGCCTGGAGTGCGTGCTGTTCCATTGTCTGTCCTCAAAACTCCGTTGAACAATGCATTGAGCCTTTGACAGGCTCAGGCCGAACGGAGGCACACCTGAAATCAATCCTTATTTTCCGTTCGTGCCGAGCTCGTCGAAGCATGACTTTGGTTCTCAAAGATTTTCAAAAACAAACGACCCATTCGCATCGCAGCACTAATGGGGATGTTTAATTAACTTCCTACAGCCGCTTGTCGTTGCTGTGGTTCAACTAAGATTTCGATGAGTTGGCCGAAAGCGGCATCGGCGCGCTTATGCACTTCCTCCAACTTCACGGTCCCAATGGGATGCTCCACGGTAAGAATTGGATGATCCGGTGCGCCGAACGCTTCGCGTTCGGACTTTGCCAGCGCCTCGAAGGCGTGCGTGATGACGGTCACGGCAAACCTGCCGCGCTTCTGTAACTCGATGGAGTCGTGGACACTCCACGACGTGCACGAACCTCAGTCACCGAGGCCGCTGATAATGAAATCCGCCTGGCCAGCCAGTTCGTCCAGGTACTCCTTCGGCGCGCCTTGTTGCGCCGAGATCTTTCGGCGCTTGATCACGCCGGCAACACCCAATTTCTCTTTCAACAGCTCCTCAAAGCGCTCCCCAAGTCTGTCCGCATTGGGCTTGCTGTTGTCCAACAATCCCACGATTTTACCGCGCAGATCTCGAAATCGCGGCAAACTCGCTACTCGCGCCGCGGATGTCTGCGCTTTGCTCTCGGGACTAAGCACAATCATATCAATGCTCTCCTCTCTACGTTTTGCCAAAAATGACTATAATTGAACGATTTCAGTTCTGTCAAAGCCGGCGGCGAGGTAGCCTTGACAGCGCAAAAAGGGTCCGGCTAGTATCGCGGGCGCCTACATCCTGATGAAAGGAGTTATCGATGAGCTCAATCCTGCAAACAGACGCATCTTACGCCTATGTCGTCCTGCGCTTCGGTCTCGCCATAACCTTTTTTGCTCACAGCACCCAGCAGGTTTTCGGCTGGTTCGGTGGTCGCGGCTACAGAGACGTTCTCAAGAACTGGAACGAAAAGTATAGAATCCCGATTGCGATCTGCGTCGTCGGCCTGTTTGTCGAGATGGCCGGAGTCCTTGCCATGGTGTTCGGATTTCTCGTCCGCCCCGCAGCACTGGGTCTGGCGATCTTTATGGCCGTGGCAATCCAGAAAGCTCACTGGCAAAATGGCTTCTTTTTGAACCAGGGTCCGGGAAAAGGAGCCGGCGTGGAATTTTGCCTGGCGCTCTTTCTCATGGCCATTGCCTTGCTGATTGGTGGAGCGGGAGCGTTGTCGATAGACCTATTCTTGAGTCGTTAGCGGGACTCGTAATAAGAATTGGCGTACTGGAGTGATGGAGTACTGGAGCGATGCGTTTCAAATCGAATAATCCAATATGGTCCTCAGTAATTTGCTAGGTCCCCATGGCTCGAAGATATTTGGGTTCGTGTTTTTCGGGTCACGAACGCTTATCGTTTCTCTTATAATAAACTAATAAACGAACCTGTTCATAGCCCGTAGAAGGCCTTCGGATTGTCGTACAGAATCTTGCCAACCGCAGACTCGGGGATCTCGCCCCTCGCTGCGCGCTCTTCCAATAATTTTCGAAACCCAAGCTCCATTGACGGGTCGCGGTGTGTGTAATCGGAACCTACAATCAAGTTGTCCTCTCCTACGTACTTCAAAATATAAGGCAGGTCCTCATCCACCTGGCAGGTGATGTAAATGCGGTTCTCTTTGAAAAGGTGGCCAGCAAGCAACGTTTCCGGGCCGGAAAGCACGCTTTGGCGACCGGCGTTTCTCTTGACCCGTCTACGCACATCATAATCGACGAACGATACCCACGAGGCGCCGGCTTCAATGCAGCCGAAACGCAGCTTCGGATACTTGGAGGGGATATTATTCACGAGCAGCGTCTCGATCCCGTTGACCGCCGCCGCTTTCGTTCGCATGAACTGTCCCAAGGTGAATTCTCGTGCCGGCGAAAAATCAGGGACTCCTGAACCCGTATGAAAGCAGATGGATAAGTCGAGCCGTTCAGCTTCCTCATAGAAAGGGAAGAAATACGGGTCCGCTGCCCATTTACCGGCCTCCAAGTCTCCTTTCTTCAGGACACCGCACGCTCCACGCTCCTTGGCAAAGCGCAACTCTTTTATCGTATCGTCCATGTTCCGCAAAGGCGGAAGGCAGATCCACCGCAACCGTCCGTTGGACTGCGCACAACGGTCAGCAAGCCAGCGGTTGTAGCTGCGCCGCAGCGCCGTTGACACTTCCGCGCGCTCCGTCGCTTCCATCAAAAACAAGGTGGGATAAATCACTTGAATGTCGGTTCCCAGTTCGTCCATGTGGTCGAGCCGAACTCGCACATCCAAAAGCTCTCTTGCTTCCACGACGGTGCCCGACTCCGCGTCGCTGCGAATGAAACGGAGCTGGCGTCTTCCATCGATCATCCAGTAGCGGGTAGGTACCTTGCCTGGATCTGGATTCGCCGGGAAAGCAGTCGTCGGTTTGAACTGCAAATCGGCCCCTTGCATGTACTCCCACGTAGCTTCGGTCTCATCTATGTGCGTGTCTGCGTCGATAATGCGCATTTCACTTCTCCTCACCCGCACGAATAACTCATGGGGCGACAAATTTCCACGCCTGGAATCCCCTGCTATTTCCCCATCGTCAGAGCCCGGCTGCATTTTATGAACGGTCTTCTCTTGCGCGTGGCGGTCAGCACCGATGATCGCGCCCGGCTTACTTGCGCGCGATGTCCTTGAGAAGCTTTTCCCAGCGAAGAAGCTCCTTTTCGTACTTGTCGG
>DASQUN010000865.1:0-7548 GCA_035641275.1 Candidatus Udaeobacter sp.
GTGAGCAATTTGTCACACATTTCCCGCACCCGAGTTTCGGCGGTTTCCGTCGACGTCGCGTCAACATCCAATTCAAGATATTTCCCCATGCGCACGTCTTTAACTTCGCGGTAACCCAGAGTGTGCAGCGACCGCTCTAAAGCCTTTCCCTGCGGGTCTAACACCCCATGCTTCAAGGAAACAAAGATTTTAACGCGCATTTCGAAACATCCGCTTTCAGAGCTACCTGGGATGACGGCAACCCGTCAATGAAATACTCTTCGAAAGATGGCATCGACGTTGGTAAGATGGTGTTTTACGTCCCAGATCGACTCGATTTGATCCGCAGAGATGAAACGGCGAACCTCCGGGTCTCGAAGCAGTTCTCGTTTTAGATCACCACCATCTCGTCCTACTTTCAAGGCATGGTGCTGCACCATGCGATAAGCCGTATCACGAGCAATCCCCTTATCGACGAGGGCGAGAAGTACTTTCTCGGAGAAGATTGTGCCGCCGCTCTTTTCCAGGTTCCGCTTCATGTTCTCGGGATAAACACATAAATCGCCGAGAACATAAATCATGCGGCGCAGCATGAAATCGAGGACGATCGTCGCGTCCGGCGCGATCACCCGCTCCACCGAAGAGTGGCTGATGTCGCGCTCGTGCCACAACGGCACGTTCTCCAGTGCCGCGAGGGCGTAGGAGCGCATGAGCCGCGCCAGTCCCGAGACATTCTCGGACAAGATCGGGTTTCGCTTGTGCGGCATGGCGGATGAGCCCTTCTGTCCCGGCGTGAACGGCTCCTCGGCTTCTTGAACTTCGGTGCGTTGCAAGTGTCGAACCTCTACGGCAAATTTGTCCAGCGAGCTCCCGATCACGGCCAGCGTGGCAAAGAAATAGGCATGCCGGTCCCGTTGGATGATCTGGTTCGAGATCAGCGCCGGCTTGAGTCCACTTTTTTTGCAAACATAGGCTTCGATCTTTGGCGAGATTTGCGCGAACGTGCCGACAGCCCCGGAAATCTGGCCGACACAGATGTCGTCGACCGCCTTTTTCAGTCGGGCCAGGTTGCGCGCCATCTCCTGGTACCACAGGGCCAGCTTTAACCCGAAAGTAATCGGCTCGGCGTGCACGCCATGGGTCCGGCCGATCATGACGGTCCGCTTGTACTTGAAGGCTTGCCGCCGTAGCACCTTCATCAGGTCTTTCACGTCTTCGACCAGAATCGCCGAAGCCTCTCTGAATTGAATGGCGAGAGCCGTATCCATCACATCTGAAGACGTCATGCCGACATGAAGGAACCGCGCGTCGTCTCCGATGGACTCCGCCACACAGCTCAGAAAAGCAATAATCTCGTGTTTGACCTCGCTTTCAATTTTCCGGATGCGCGACACATCGAACCGGGCTCCTTTTCTGATCCTAGCGACAGCGCTCTTAGGAACTTTTCCGAGCTGAGCTAGAGCCTCCGCGGCCAGAATTTCCACATCCAGCCATTTTTGAAAGCCATTTTCTTCAGACCAAATTCGGCCCATCTCGGGCCGGGTGTAGCGCGCAATCATTTCCAATAGCTCTCATCTTTCAGCAATGAGCTCTACGCTCCGGATTTCGAAACCGAAGACCGACCGCGGATCGCTATTTCAGTTTCCTTTGCCGGTGTGGCCGAAGCCCCCCTCTTGCCGCTCCGAGTTCGACAACGCTTTGACCTCTTCCCACTGCGCTTTGATGACTCGTTGCACGATCATCTGAGCGATGCGTTCACCACGCGTGATAATCACCGGCTCTTTGCCGAGATTGATGACGATCAATCCGATCTCACCCCGGTAATCGGAGTCAATGGTTCCAGGACTATTAACCATCGTCAGTCCATGCTTGAGCGCGAGACCGCTCCGGGGACGGATTTGCGCTTCAAATCCGAGCGGCAGAGCGATCGAAACGCCGGTGGGGACCAAAACTCGTTCCAACGGCGCCAGCTGCAGGCTCGCCTCGATATCGGCGTAGAGATCCATGCCAGCTGATCCTTCGGTCATATAGACAGGCAGAGGGAGAGGCGGCTCGCTCGTCCTCACTCGCTTGATCTGAATACGAATCTGTTCCACCAGGGGATCCACCCTCGATACGGCTGGGCCAGCCGAGCGAGATTAGTGAGCAAGATCGAGACTGGTCAACTTGAAATCGTCTTTGAAATCTCCCAGGAGCGACAGCGTGATCTCCCCAGAGCGAAAAAGCGCGCGAGCTAAATCGACGACGTCGTCGCGGGAAACAGAGCGGACGCCCTGACAAATTTCATCTGTAGTGATGGGTCTTCCGAAATAAATCTCATTCCGGGCGATATGGCTCATCCAGGAATCCGTGGATTCCAAGCCCAGGATCATACTCCCTACCAGCTGTCCCTGCGTCCGCTGCAGCTCTTCTTGCTTGATTTCACCGGCCGCCAAACTCTTTAGCTCTTTGACGGTCAGATCCACGACCTCTTCAACCCACTCCATGCTAGTTCCAGCATAAACGCCAAAATAACCGACATCTTTATAAGACGACGAAAACGAGTAAACGGAATAAGCCCTCCCTCGTTTTTCACGAATCTCCTGAAATAGCCGAGAACTCATTCCGCCACCCAGAAGGGTGTTGAGCACGTAAGCTGCGTAGCGCTTCGGATGCGCTTGAGGTATTCCGACAACTCCTAAACAGAGATGCGCTTGTTCCAAGACCTTTGAGTGCGTAAAAACTCCCCTGCGAATTTCCGGCGGTTGATCACCTTGGAACGAAACTGATGGTGTGTCAGCCGTACTTTCCGAAACGGAGTTCAATCGCGCGGCCATCTCTCGCACCAGATCATCGTGCCGCAGGTGACCCGCTGCAGATACGATCACACGATGAGGGCGATAGCGCGACCTGAAGAAAGTCAGAAAGTCTTCGCGACGAAATTTCGTCACCGTCTCAGCCCGCCCGCAAATAGGCTGAGCTAGTGGATGATCCTTAAAAAAATCGAGGCTAAAAAGATCGTGGACATAATCGTCCGGAGTATCTTCCGCTTGGGAAATCTCCTGCAGGATCACCGATCTTTCGCGCTCGATCTCTTCCCGTTCGAATTTCGAATGAAGAAAGATGTCGGTCAACAAATCGATAGCGAGCGGCAAGTTTTCGTCGAGGACCTTGGCGTAATAGCAAGTATGCTCTTTGGCCGTGAAGGCATTGAGGATCCCTCCCACCGCATCCATCTCCTCCGCAATCTGCGCGGCCGTACGCCGGTCCGTTCCTTTGAAAAGGAGATGCTCTATGAAGTGGGAGATGCCATTCTCGTGATGTGCCTCGTGACGGGAACCGTTTTCCACCCAAATTCCGAGACTCACCGAACGATGATCCGGCATCTCTTGTGAAACCACTCGGATGCCGTTTTTCAGAACCGTTTTAGCGAACATAGAGAGAGGGTAAGGCTGCTGAATTATCTTTGGGATGAGTCATCTGCACCGGTGCCGGATGGACCATGGCTTGTTTCTTGCAGTGCCTCTTTCCGGCTCAGCCTGATCTTGCCTTGCTTGTCGACTTCCAAAACTTTGACCATCACTTCATCGCCTTCTTTGAGGACATCGGAAACCCGGCGGACTCGTTCGGGCGCGAGTTGAGAAATATGGACTAGACCATCGGTGCCCGGCAGGATCTCAACGAAGGCTCCGAAGTCAACGATTTTTCTGACGGTTCCTTTGTAGATCTTCCCGACCTCGGCTTCAGCGGCAATCTTTTGCACCATTTCGATGGCCCTTTTAGACGCGGCTTCGTCACTCGACGCAATCATTACCGTTCCGTCGTCTTCCACATCCATCTTGACTCCTGTGGCTTCGATGATGCCGCGGATCACTTTACCGCCCGGACCGATAATCTCGCGGATCTTGTCCGGCTTGACCTTGAGAGTGATAATGCGCGGCGCATGACCGGAGACGTTCGCTCTATGCGACGCCATGGTTGCGCCCATAATTTCGAGAATGTGCAAACGGCCGTCCTTGGCCTGATACAGCGCCTGTCGCATGATGTCGCGGTTCACGCCGTTGATCTTGATGTCCATCTGGAGCGAAGTGACACCGTTAGGCGTACCGGCCACTTTGAAATCCATATCGCCGAGGTGATCCTCCTCGCCAAGGATATCAGACAGTATCCTGACCTGCTCGCCTTCCTTAATCAGCCCCATAGCGATTCCGGCGACGGGCGCGGCAATGGGAACGCCGGCATCCATCAAGGACAGCGATCCGCCGCAGACCGTTGCCATGGAGGTAGACCCATTGGACTCCAGGATTTCCGACACGATCCGGACCGTATAGGGAAACCCTTCCTCAGGAGGTAGCACCGGCAGCAGCGCGCGCTCTGCCAAGTTGCCATGGCCGATCTCGCGCCGGCTGGGTCCTCGAAGGAACTTGACTTCTCCCACGCTGAAAGGTGGAAAATTATAATGCAACATGAACTTCTTGTAGTGCTCTCCGAGCAGCGCGTCAATCTTCTGTTCATCAGATGCCGTGCCGAGAGTCGTCACAACCAACGCCTGCGTTTCACCTCGAGTGAACAAAGCCGACCCGTGAGTCCGGGGCAGCACCTCAACCTCGCAGGTGATCGGACGAATGTCCTTCAATCCGCGTCCGTCGATGCGACGCTCCTGCTGGATGATAAGTCCGCGGAAGCTGTTTCTTCTTAGCGCATCGAAGGCACCCTTGATGTCCTTTTCCTTCTCCGGGAATTCCCCCAGCGCCTGGGTCACGACCTCGCCCTTGACTTCGCCAATGCGCTTGTAACGTTCTAACTTCTCGGGGATCTCGATAGCCTGCTTGAGCTTTGCCAGCGACAACTCTTCAACCCGGTTGACGACGACCGAATCCAATTCAGCCAGCGGCACTTGTCTCTTCGGTTTTCCGATTTCGCGTCGGATCTCCTCTTGAATCTGCAGCAGCGGCTGGATCGCTTCATGGCCCGTAAACAAGGCCTCCAGAATTTCATCCTCTGGGACCATCCTGGCGCCGCCTTCGACCATGACAATGGCATCCCGGCTTCCTGAAAGAAAAATATCCATGTCACTGTCTCGGACCTGGCTTTGTGTCGGGTTAATGATCCACTGCCCGCTAATTCGGCCGATCCGCACGCCCGCCAGTGGCCCATTGAACGGAAGGTCCGAAACATGCAAGGCAACCGAGGTTCCCAGCATCGCAACCACGTCCGGATCGTTCTCGCGATCGGCAGAAAGCACCGTGGCGATCACTTGGGTTTCACACCTCAGCCCTTCAGAGAAAAGTGGCCGAATCGCGCGGTCGATCAGCCGACACGTGAGGATCTCTTTTTCAGAGGGGCGCCCTTCGCGCTTAAAAAAGCCGCCCGGAATTTTGCCGGCGGCGAATGTTTTCTCTTGATAATCGACTGTTAGCGGGAAAAAATCAGTTTCCAGCTTGAGCTCTGTCGCGGCCACCGCCGTCACGAGTACGACGGTTTCACCGTAACGTACCAACGCGGCGCCGTCGGCCTGTTTTGCGACTCGGCCGACTTCAATGGATAGAAGGCGACCGTGGAAATCTAACTCAATTTTTTTGATCATAGGGGGCCTCTGTGGCGCGAGACGCGACTAACGGAGGTGGAGATGGAGGGCAAGCGGTTAGGAAGAGGGATCGTTATTTGCGTATTCCTAGCCGATGGATCAGACTTTGATATCTCTCGAAATCGTTATCCTTGAGATAGTCCAGGAGCCTCCTCCTCTGCCCTACTAGCTTCAGGAGGCCACGGCGAGAATGGTGATCTTTTAAGTGAATCTTGAAGTGCCCGGTCAGATGTTCGATCCTCTGACTGAGTAAAGCAACTTGCACTTCAGGAGAGCCGGTATCCGTCTGATGAAGCCTGAACTGCTCGATAACACTTTCCTTCTGTTGCTGAGCAATTCCCATGTTTCTCCGCTCTTCTTCTCTCTTTCTTTCGTTTATTTTAGTTGATGTTTAACACAGTCGGTTACGCTTGTAAAGCCAGTGTCGTTAGCGGAAGGCGGAGGCGTCGCTTAGCGGAAAGACCGTTTGCGCGTTACGAAACTGTGCTATAATCCGCCTCCGTCGTGAAAACTTTTTTGGGTTATCTGCTATCTCCTTGCGTCCCGTTTGTGGTTATCGCATCCCTGTCAGCGGCATCGGCCGCCGAATATTACCGATGGATTGATCAAAACGGCGTCCGCCATTTTACCGACAATCTACATAACATCCCTGAAAAACAGCGGAACACCGCCACCCGGATTCAGGCGAAAACGAGCCCCAGAAGTCCAGAACCGAAAACAGCGGCCGTTCTGGAAAAAGCGTCCGTCCCGATCGAGAAATACGGTCAAGTGGTCATAATCGCGGCAACGCTAAACGGAAAAACCCCGGCAAAATTCGTCGTCGACACCGGCGCCAGCCACACGATGATTTCCAACGCCATGGCAAAGGAACTCAATATCAATATCAGCCAAAATCAGCGGACGATACCATTCCAAACTGCCAACGGAGTGATTCAGGCGCCACTGACAAGTATTGAGTCGATTACGGTAGGCGGCATGGAAATTAAGAACCTAACTGCCGCGATCCATGACGCCATTCCTGATCCCAATGTTTCAGGCCTCCTTGGGTTAAACTTCTTAACTCATTTTAAGATGGACATCGACCCGCAAAAAGCCGTGCTGCACCTCGAGAAGAAGTAAGCGAACGGGGCACCAAGCAGTCCTCGGCGAAGCTGAAGCTCCGCGCAAGTAAATGATAACGACAATGACGGAGTGATGGAGGATCCGAGTAAGGGTATCTGAGACAACGCTCCATCACTCCAATATTTTATCTCGCCAACGGTAATGTCGGCTTCGCTCAAAGCCAAGGTATCCAAGCTAAGAAACGACAGCGCCCTTAAGAGCAACCGCTTACCGCGCCGCAGTTCATGCACTTGTAGCAGGCGCCACTCCGAATCATGATGGCGCCACAGTCAGGACAGGGCGGCGCATCCTGCTGATAGAGGCCAGTGATGCTGCTGATGCTGGTCACGGGCGCCCCACCGCGCGGAGCCTGGGAAGCAATCGGGATCACTTTCTTGGATGCCGGGCTTTCCTTGGTGGGAGTTTCTTCGGACTCCTGTTTGACAATGCCGACTTCCTGCTGCGCATCGCCGTCAAGGAACTTGGTTGCCAACCATCGGAAGATGTAGTCCATAATCGACTTGGCCATAGGGATATCGGGATTCTTTGTGAAACCCGAAGGCTCAAAGCGCATATGGCTGAACTTATCGACCAACCCCCTTAGCGGCACGCCGTACTGGAGCGATATGGAAATCGCCGTGGCGAAGGAATCCATAAGTCCGGAGATGGTCGATCCTTCTTTGGACATGGTGATGAAAATTTCTCCCGGCTGGCCGTCTTCGTACATCCCGGCGATGATGTAGCCCTCGTGACCTGCGATATCGAACTTGTGGGTGATCGACTTTCTTTCGTCGGGCAGCTTACGCCTTAACGGCCGAGCTTCCTTTGCCTCCGCCACAGCCGCTTTTTTCTCCTCTTTGTCTTTGGAGGTGTTGAGCGGCTGAGTCCGCTTTGACCCGTCA
>DASQUN010000866.1:0-3518 GCA_035641275.1 Candidatus Udaeobacter sp.
CCACTGGCACTGTTGTTACCGGTGCGAGGGAGGTAAGGCATTCCCGGCTGTCGATGCAGAAGTGTTCTATTGGAGGGCCGTTAGGATAACCCGGTTTCTCTACTTCTTAAATCCACCCACGAGCGCTCTTCTGCCACCGTCCCAGAAGGGTTTCACATTCTCAAACCCGGCGTCGCTCAACCATTTTATCTGATCCTTCAGTGACGGAGTCATGCGATCGAAATTCAGGAAACAACCACCGGGTTTTACCAGTGAAAAAGTCTCGCCGTAGATTGCCCGGATGATCGCCGGTGAACGGACATTATGGATCGCTATAGAAGATACGATGGCGTCAAAAGGCCCTTTGGTCTTCCGACCCCAGCCCGGCTTACTAAAATCACAGAGGACATACCTGACCCGTCCTTTTAGGTCTTTCATGCGCTTGCGGCCCAGTTTAGCCATCTCATCCGATCCGTCTTGGCATACAGCAGTGGCGTTAGCAAAATAGTTGAGGAGAAACTGAGTCAACGCCCCGTACCCCGCCCCTACATCTAAGATGCTAATCGAGGCCCCTCGGTCATAGGGCAATGTTTTCGCCATCAAACGAAAGATTTCCTGGCGATCGACCTCTCTTTGATCTTGCCCTTCCGCCCACTGAGAAACGTAGTCTCGAGAATCCCAATCATGGTGGCCCCAAGGGTCCGATATTTTCGGCATCGCTGTCTCCCGAATTCAGTTCGCTAATAGCGCTTCAATCGTCGAAAAATATCACCCGCTATTTCAACGCGCAATCGAGATGTGACGGACTCGGACTGCTAACTTTATAAACGAAACTTTGGTTCCGTGACCACTACTTCCACAGCTGTTTGTAGAATCCCTGTGACTCCAGCTCCTTTACAAAGCGGTCGTCGTAGAATTCTTCCGGCTTGGCCGTTTTCGCCTTAGGATTTCTCGGTGCGATCTGGTTCAACACTTCTTGGATACCCTCGCGTGTGTTGTAGGGAATCTTGTCCACGTAATCCAATGCGTATTGATAAACGGTATCGACCGTCTTCGCATCAGTTGCGCGGCCATATTTGACAATCGCGCGCCGGCTGAGATCACGATCCGTAAACAGCCGATAGACAGCTTCGGAGTAGGCTCTTAAAAATCGCCGTGTCAGATCTACATTAGCATTAATAAATGACCGGCGCGCCATAAAGGCATCATGGGGGAAGTAAACTCCTGCCTTGCCCATGTTCATGAGTACCTTCGCCCCGGCTTCTTCGGCCCGTAGATTTGCCGGGCTGGAGAACGGAGCAGCGACAATAGCCCGTGTACGCAACATGGCCGCTGCGGCAAAGAGATCCCCTGTTTGTATGAGGGTCACATCCCGTCCAGGTTCGAGCCCTTGCTTGCGCAAGACATAGCGCATCGTGAAATCAGTAGAGGAGCCGAAACGGGTTACCCCGACCGCCTTCCCACGTAAGTCATCGATCGTTTTGATGTCCGGTAAGGCCATGATGTAAAAAGCAGGAACTTTGACCATCGACCCGAACATAATGATGTCGGCTCCACCCAAGCTCGCATCGACGGCGGCGCTTCCCGCAGCCCCGGCGATTGGAAGATCGCCTCCCAACATCGCCTGCACCATCAGAGATCCCGACGCTATCAGCACGAGATGGGAATCGATGTCGTATTTTTCGAAAATCCTTCCCTCTTGCGCTACCCACATGCCGGCGAAAACCCCGCTCGCGCTCGAATAGCCCATCGTCAAGCGATCCTTCGCCATCGCCAGACCCGGCAACACCATGATCAGCATCAAGCCAAAAGCAGCCGTTTGAATTGTTTTGTTCATCTTGTTGATCTCCCTGTCTCTCTTGATCCATCCGCGCCCACAAACAGCAGCTAGCGCCAAATTGGAGTATCTGTCAACTAACTTTTTTCACATCTTTGTTGTCCTATCAACGCCGGACGTGCGACACGTGACAGCCCATCGGCGGCGTTTTGGGCAATCAATGTACTTGACAGTTCTTGTAGGAAATGGATCTTAGAGAAGAACGCGCCTAACGAGATCCTCGCATGGGTTTCTTTCTGAAAATGAGGATGGTGCCATGAAGTACAAGACCAGCTGCCGGATCTATGTCCTCTTCGGGCTGTTTGCTTTTTTCTCCGGGATTCCTGCCTCGGCCGTTGAGGTAGGAGATAAAGCGCCCGACTTTGAATTGCCCAGTACTCAGGGAGGCAAGCTCAAGTTGAGCAGCTTTCAAGGGATAAAAAACGTCTTGATCGAGTTTTACGTCCTCGATTTTACTCCCACTTGAATAAAGGAACTATCGTCCAGTCGGGACGACTATGACAAGTTCAAAGCAGTGAATACCGAAGTTGTGGCGATCAGCGCCAACGCTATTTTCTCGCAAAGAGCTTTCGCCGATTTTTTAAAGCTCAACTTTCCACTGGTGAGCGATTATCCCGATCTCAAGACGATTGCAGCCTACGGAGTGCTGGATCGGGAGCGCGGTTTGGCTCAGCGCTCGTACTTCATCGTGGATAAGCAAGGCGTTCTTCGCTACAAGAATGTTTTGAGCAGGGGACAGCCATTGGTTCCCAACGATCTTCTCGTCGACGAGATCAAGAAGTTTCAATAACCCGGAATCGGTCGCGACTGGTTCATTACAGCTGCGGACTCCCACTGCTGGATAGAATCCCAATCTGCTCGTCTTCCTGAGACGCGCTGGGGCGCGGGTGAAGTAAGCTGCGATCAGTCCGAGGGGACGTGGGCATCGGAGCGATGCTCAGCCAGTCGGCGCCGCGGACCGCGTCTATCGGGCGGCCTTTTGAACGAAGCTGAAATCAAAAACCTGGCTGGGTGAAACTTCTTTGGCGGCAGCGCCGCCGAGAGTCTTCTGGGTAAACTCGATCGCGCCTTTCATCCAATGATCATCAACCGATCCGTCTACCGATTGTCGACTCAGGTAGAGATCGTAGAGCTGGTCGATCAACGCAGCGTCTTTGATGCCCAGATAGCCGGGCATGATTTTTATCATCTCGGCGCGGTTTTGCCTGGAAAACTGGAGGCCTTTGAGCGTGCCCTTGACGAAAGCCAGAACCTCAGAGGGGTTGGTTTTTATCTTTTCGTCGGTAACGCCGATCCCACCGTTCGCATAGGTCGACAAGTAATCGCCGGAATAAGCAATCCGATTGAAGCCATCGCGTTGAAGCAAGAAGTTTCTTGGCGGACTCAAGAGGGCCGCGGCTATGCGTCCTGTCCGAAGGGCAATGACGGTTTCTTCCTGGGCGCCGACAATGATCGTGGTCACATCTTTGTTTGGCGCCAGGCCGTTTTTTTGCAGTATCATTTGCATCATGAGATCGTTGGAGCCGCCCCGAGATGAAATGCCGACGATCTTTCCCTTGAGATCCTGCATGGACTTGATCTGGGGCTGGGAAACCAATTCGAACTGAGGCCTGGACGAAGAGATAAACACGAGCTTGACCGGCAAACCCCGCACACCCGCGGCAATCGTCGAGCCAGATGCCGAGGTATAGTCCACGGAGCC
>DASQUN010000867.1:0-5032 GCA_035641275.1 Candidatus Udaeobacter sp.
AGTTCAGTATGAATGATTTCGGCAAGCCTGCGCGACTCATCCCGCCGCGTATGGATATAGATGTTTTCCAAGAGCTGGCGATAATCCGACAAAGAATAACCCGATTCCCGGTTTTCAAGGCTCGCGAGCTGTATGGTGGCCGGGTCGTCGGTCGGGCCGACGAAATAGGTTTCCAGGGGGCGAACCTGGCGCGGCTCCATCCAATTAATATGAATCGAAACAAAGAGATCTGCGCTGTTCGCATTGGCGAAAGCGACTCGCTTGTCGAGCGAGATCGCGTGATCCATCTGCCGAGTCATCATCACCTCGAAGTGCTTTTCCATCAGTCGGCGCAGCCGGAGACCGATATCCAAGGTAATCTCTTTCTCCGCCACACCGGATTCGGAAATCGCGCCGGTTTGCTTACCGCCATGGCCCGGGTCAATCACGATTCTTCTAATCGACAGAGGAAATACGGCTCTGTTTATAGGTCGCGGTGCTGACGCGGGTATTTCCAGTGTCATCGTGGTCTCTGCGACCGCGCTTGGCGTAACGGCCTGTAGCAGTTTTGAACTGCCCGGTGACGAGGAATTTCCCCTTAAGACAACGTGCAACGGCAACGCAAGGTAGACGAGTCCCGTAACGGACAAGGCTCCCCAGAGCCAAAGGGGAGGGGAAAAGATGCGCTTGCGCTGGGAAGCGGGTTTAACCCTGATTACCCGCGCCACCTGGATATTGTCTTGGACTGCCTCCCGAACAAGACGGAGCTTCGTTTGTCGAACGCTTTCCATAGAACTGAGCCGACTATATTATCACTTCGGGAGAAAATAAAAAATTCTAAATTTCCGTATGGTCATTCGTTACAAAGTTTGGAGTTCTTGGCGACGATGGGTCCGGAATTTGGAGCCATTTGCCGGCCAGGCCGCCCAAATCGGGGCGCGATCAACGCAGGCTGCGACTTGCCGGATACGAAGGTTGGGACTCGCGATCAGACAGGACCGGCTTCAGCCTTCACGTCCTTGTTTTCTATTCGGTTCAGTACGCTGTGCTGCCTGCCGTAGCCGAAGTAAATGGCAAAACCGAGCAGGAGCCAGATAGACAAGCGCAGCCAGTTTTCCGCAGGCAGTGAGAACATCAACAGAAGACAGAAGGCGATGCCGAGAACGGGAACGACCGGAACAAACGGGCAGCGAAAGGGACGCACGGCATCCGGATCGCGACGCCGCATGATGAGCACCGCCGCACAGACGATAACGAAGGCCAACAGCGTGCCGATATTGACCAGCTCGGCGAGGACTCTGAGCGGTAACAGAGAGCCCATCAGCGCCACCACCGCTCCTGTTAAAATGGTGGATTTCCAAGGGGTGCGAAAGCGCTCATGAACGGAGCCGAAGAAGCCGGAAGGGAGCAGCCCGTCGCGCGCCATGGCCAGCATGATGCGCGGTTGGCTGAGCATGAGCACCATCAACACGGAAGTAATGCCTGTAAGCGCACCGAGGGAGACAACGAGGTGCGCCCAAGGAAGTCCAATGCGGCTGAAGGCCTGCGCGAGCGGCGCATCGATATCGATTTTGTCGTAGGGAACCATGCCGGTGAGCACCGCTGAAACCGCGATATACAGGACCGTGCACAGACCGAGTGAACCGATGATGCCGATAGGCACGTCGCGGCTCGGATCGCGCGCTTCCTCGGCATGCGTGGATACCGAGTCGAAACCGATATAAGCATAGAAGACGATCGCCGCTCCCGCCATCATTCCGAGGGGTTCGCCGCCAGGGCCCTGTTGCCCCAGGATCGTGTTGCCGAAAAAACCAATACCCGAATAGCCGTAGGGGGCGAAGGGATGCCAATTCTGCGGATCGATGTAAAAGACGCCGACGGCGATAATCAGCACCACAACCGTCAACTTTACGGTCACCATCAAGGCATTGAAAGTCGCGCTCTGGCGAATCCCGCTGACCAAGAGGGCAGTCAAGAGGATCACGATCAAGAATGCCGGAAGATCGATGATCGCGCCGGTGAAAAAAAACTGGCCAGTCGCGGGATTGAAGTCGAACGGTGGATTGGCAACCGCGTGTGGCACCTTGATCCCGACGATGCCGATAAATTCGGCAAAGTAGTGCGACCAGCCATGCGCTACGCTCGCCGCCCCCACGCCATACTCGAGCAGCAGATCCCAGCCGATGATCCAAGCCAACAGCTCGCCTAGAGTGGCATAGGCGTAGGTGTACGCGGAGCCGGCGACCGGCACCATCGCAGCGAATTCGGCATAGCAAAGCGCTGCGAAGGCGCAGGCCGAGCCGGCAAGGACAAACGATAGCATCGTTGCCGCGCCCGCCTTGTCTTTGGCCACCAGACCGATTACGACGAAGATGCCGGCGCCGATAATCGCGCCGACGCCGAGGCTGGTGAGCTGAAGCGGTCCGAGCACCGGGCGCAAGCCCGCTCGCCCTTCCTTCTCCTTCAATAGCAAGCTAATAGGTTTTTTCGCGAATACGGATCTGGCCATAGAAAGTCACTTCTCCGGTCGTGACTTGTGGAGCTGTTACCCGGCCATCAACAATAGCAAGAACGGACTCGACAACAGAGCTGCGGCAAGCGCGTAAGTGGCCCATTCGAATAGAGCTAGCCGGCCCTTTACCTCTCCGGCGGTTACTTGAATGATTTTTTCGCGAAGGACATTCTCGAGCGGCTCTTTTGTGAAACCCGTAGTGTGTTGTTGTCTCCATTGGTCTATGCGATCGACGATCCAGCTTCCCCGGATCGAATGGAGGTATGTCCTTTGCATTAGTCTCGCCGCCACTCCGAGGCCCGTAGCCCCAGTGAGCTTCGCACGATCAATCATCTCGTAAAGCGAACCAAGATTCCCCGTCTCTTCAACCCTGACATGGCCGAGGAGCGAGCTTAGCAGCGGCTCCGCCAGCGAGTAACAACCTCTAACAAGCTCATCTGTTTTGCCACGAATGGCGGAGATGGCGCCGACGTGAGCGCCGCAGAGAAGGCCGGCAAGGATATAAATCGCGAAGAAGAAGGGAAAGGGGAGCATGATGAAGTGGGGAGCAGGATCGCGCCCCTCAATCGCCGTCTTATATACGATAAATGCCCCAAGCGCGAAAATGACTGCAAATAAAAAAGAGCATGCGATGCTCCTTGTGAATCCATGCCAGAGTACGCCAGTTAGCAAAGAGCGTAGTTGAGAGGGCAGAAGTTCTTGCCGCGCTTCACTGCTCCTTGTTCGCGACAGCAGGATTGCGCCGATGCAACCAAAGAACCCCGTATAAATGAGGTTCAGGGTTTGAGAAGGAGTTCTTACCAGCGTAGCGGTCTGATAGAAGAGCAGATTTCCGGCCAGGGTGATCGTTTCAATGACTGCCATTCCCGTCAGCGCCAGCCACGCGAAAGCACGGAGAAGCTTTGTTTTGACCGAAGAGAAGCGGTCTTCTGTCGGTCCCTTGCTGATCGGGGCGCCGGACCGGGCAAAGAAGTAAATACAGACGAAAAACAGACCAAAGAACGCATTGCGCAAAAGCGTCCCCTGCCAATGGTACCTGTGGCGCAACGCTTCCGTCCCGTAGATGAAATTAAGCGCAAGGATAGCAGCGGTATTGACTAACAGCAGCACCAGCAAAGCAATCATCAAGAAGCGGAGCGCGCTCCATATCGTTGAATTGATTGTCTCGAGTACGTGATTGTCTTGCTGGGCGATCGGATCGGGTTTCATGGCATCCTTTGAGTCAACGGGCGTTTCTTGTATTGGCCGTTAACTATCTCTCGAAAATGCGCATGCAGAATGTGCGGAAATTACCGGAGAACGCAGAGAGGTGTCAAGGCGACCCAGCAAATCAATGATTCCACGGGCACCATCGTTTGCTCTTCCTTGACAGCTCGCGATGTCCTATAGTACGACGCCATTTACGCTGACAACGCTCCTTAAAAGGCAGCCGAATTTACCGGGCCGAACCAACGGCACTCGTCGCGCCGTAGCAAAGGATAATGAAACCGAATCAAGGAGGATCGCAAACAGATGAGGATTTTTTTTGATCAAATGGAGTCCGGGCTTATTCTTTTCTACCGCGTGTTTCTCGTCATTGTCACGATCGCTGCCGTTGGCTTCGCTGGGTTTTTGATTAGATATGTCGAAGACAGTTTTTCGGTTTTCTACGTCATTGTTGGGCTTTTGGCGTTCTTTGGGTGGGTTATCGGTCAGTTCGTGTCGCTGGCGAGACGCCAAAGGCTCTCGAACTTTCCCGGCGTCAAATTTACCAAGACGCAGGATGGCCCGGTCCAAACGTTTACATTTTCGATGGGGCCGGAGACCACTCAGCCCGGTGGCGCGGCCCCCGCACCGGGAGATAGCAATACCGTGACGTTTTCAAAAAGTTTCAGTTTCGGGACTTCGTCTGTCCCTAAGGAAAGTCGGCCAAGCCCCACACAGATCGAGCAGGCGGAGCGTTGGCAACGTGAGGGCCGCGATTGGGACTCGATCTGCGGCTGGACCAACCCCCTTTACGCTGGCTGGGAGCCGGCTGAAAAGCAAGTGTATAAGGCCTTGCTGCAGGCGCTGGTCGCGGCGCATCGGGTGGACCGCGCCGGAGCGTGATCCGGCTTGGCTTCTTCCTTCTTGCCGTGGGTTCGCCTATAACGAAATGTGTGAGAGGAGGTATTATGTCTAAGCAGCGCATCAGTTACGTTGACCCGACGAGGATTACCGATCCTGCCATGCTTGAAGAGCTCGATCGCTGCCGCCGCGAGGGGACGCCGCGTCCGGAGAGCTCGGCGATCCGCGCCCACGTCCCGGCTTGTTTTTGGTCATTTGCCAATTCATGGCGTGACATATTTAAAAATGGCGTCTGTGATCACAGCATCAAAGAACTCTGCCGGGTCTATGTTTCACGATCGATCAATTGCGAGTACTGTGGCAACCAGCGCTCGCTCGAAGCCGCCAAAGCGGGCCTCGCAGAGGGACAATACGATGATCTGCTGAACTTCGAGAAATCAACTCGCTATGATGAACGGCAGAAAGCCGCGCTCGCTTACACCGAAGCGATCACCT
>DASQUN010000868.1:0-7287 GCA_035641275.1 Candidatus Udaeobacter sp.
CCTGCGGGACTCCGGTGAGCGCCTCGGAGAGGCTGCCGGCGCGCCCAACCACACGCAACCGACCTGGACGTTCGGTGACAAGCATCCGCTTGTCCGGTAAGAACGTCAGGCTCCAGGGATGCTCGAGCCCTTTGGCAATCGTCTGGACGCTGATTGCGTCTTTCACGGGGGCCGGCGTCGGGGAGCGCGGCGCCTGGGCTTCTGCGAGCAATGGCGCGCCCGCCATCAAGCACGCGACCAGCACGAGATACGTTAGCTTCGGCTGCAACTCAATTGAACAATGGTTGATGAACATTTTTAGGCGAAAGGCAACAGGGCTTCGGAATCAAACGTGTTGAGCGGCGGTTGATGAACAAAGCGGGTAGCTGATGCTGCGACATTATTTCTTCTCCTTAACGCCACTTACGAACTCAACAGCCTCGCCTTGCTATCCATAGATCACAACTCCCACAATCACAGCACTATCCAACACGATCCAGCCGATGCGTGGCAAATAGATATTCTTATCGTGTTCCGTACACCGAACCAGAACCAAAGAATGGCAGAAACGAAATACGTGCTCCACGTCAAGATAGAAACGCCAGCCGCTTGATGACTAACCCATTGGTGAAGACCTGTGGAATGGTCATCAGCATGGTGAAAATGGACATGCCTCCTAAGACGCGTCGGAGTCCAGCGTCGGAGTTGGAGGCGTGAACGTCGGGGACAGTGAGATTTGGGTGCATGGCCGTCTCCCAAGAGTGACCGAAATTTACGACAGATCGAACAAAAGAACCTCAGCGTCATCGGTCGCTCTGATATCCAGGTTCTTTTCATCGGTGATGGCAGCGCCGTCGCCTGCATTGAGCGGTTTGCTATTAAGCGTAACGGCGCCGCGCGTCACCTGTAGCCACCCCTGCCGTCCGGGTCTTAGCGAGTAGTTTAAGCGGCCGCCCGGCGTCAAAGAGGCGAGGCACAGCTCCGCGTCCTGATAGAGCTTAACCGCCCCGTCACGCGCGTCGTGCGCAGCGACCAGGACCCAGTTTCCGGTGTTCTTTCGCAGATCGAACGAGCGCTGTTCATAGCCCGGTTTTAGACCGGTCTCGTTTGGAATGATCCAGATTTGCAGGAAGTGCACCGATTCGGTTTGCGACGGGTTGTACTCGCTGTGGCTGATGCCGGTGCCGGCGCTCATGCGCTGCACGTCACCGACCCGGATCACGGAGCTCGTCCCCGTGCTATCTTTGTGCGCCAGGGCGCCTTCGAGTACATAGGTGATGATTTCCATGTCACGATGCGAGTGGGTGGGGAATCCGGCGCCTGGATCAACTCGGTCTTCATTGATCACTCTGAGATCGCTGAAGCCCATATGTTTTGGGTCGTAGTAGTCGCCGAACGAGAACGTATGACGGCTGTCGAGCCAGCTGAATTTCGAAGCTCCTCTTTCGTTGCTCCGGCGTACGGTGATCATTTTTCCTCCTTATTCATATACTCCGTTTACATCGCAAAGCCTGTTTCGACGGGAGCTAGTGGACGTCCATGGTTTTCTCACAGCAACGGAGAGAAAACCCTTGCCACCGAGTCTCTGAACCGCACGGCGGCGTTGCGCTTCTCATAATCTCTAATATCGAACTCGGTGCAGTGAATGAGGTCCCGTTCGAAGTCCTCCTCCAGTTCCTTAGCGAGCCGCTTGCTGTAGAGCACCGCGTTGAGCTCGTAGTTGATGCTGAAGCTGCGGATGTCGATATTCGCCGAGCCGATCGAGCAGATTTCGGAGTCGATGCTGATCGTTTTGGCGTGCAGGTAACCTTTCTGGTAGAGGAACACGCGCACGCCCGCGGCGGCGATATCGGCGATATAGGTATTCCCCGCCCAATCCGGCAGTCTGTTGCCTGAGGGGCGGGCGCTCAGCATCACCTTGACGTCGACCCCAGATAGGGCTGCGGCCATCAGAGCTTCAGCGATAGTTGCGTCGGGGATAAAGAAGGGCGACTGGATACAAACATGCTGCTTCGCCGATACGATCATGAAGGAGTAGAGCTGCCGGATCGCCGCCCATTGCGAGTCGGGTCCCGATGTCAGGATCTGGACCGGGACGTCGCCTTCGACACACGCCCCCGCCTCCGTCGGGAAGTATGCCTTAAAAAACAAGTTCTCCTTAACCGCGTTGTACCAATCGACCATGAACACTGCTTGCAACAGCGCGGCGCCTTCGCCGACGATGCGCAACTGGGTATCGCGCCAGAAATCGAATCCTTTTCCGCCACTGATGTGCTCCTGCCCTATATTCATGCCGCCGGTATAGCCGATTGCGCCGTCGACCACGGTGATTTTGCGGTGATTGCGGTAGCCGATCGTATGCAGCCGATAGGACGGCGAGGTGGGCGCCATCCGGATCCCGACCGCCCGCATTTTCCTGACATAGGCGCGCCCCACATGGGCCTGGGAGCCTATCGGATCATAGAGCAGCCGGACCTCGACGCCCGTTCTTGCCTTTGCGCTCAGGATTCCCTTCAGGTCCTCGGTGAAGGGATCAGCGCCCCAGATGAAGTACTGGAGATGGATTGAATGCCGCGCGGCTTTAATGTCCTTCATCATGGTTGGGTAAAACTCGGCAGCGTCTTGTTGAATCTCCACATAGTTGCGCTTCGTCAGCGCGGAATGGGAGTTGCGCCGCACCAGCACCATCAACTTTCTATGGCCGCCACCCTCGCTCTCGAGCCGGGCGATCTCGGCATCCTGGCGGGACAACAGCGGCGACAAAAGCGGAAGGGCGTTCGCCTCGAGGTCCTGCCTGAGGAGTCTGCGCTGTTTGCTGAACGCTTTCCGGTCTCTGCCGAAAAAAATGTAGATCAACCCGCCGATCACTGGAGCGAAGAAAAAAACCAGTATCCAAGCCAACGTCGCTTGGGGTCGTCGGTTCTCCGAAATGAGGAATACAGTCATCACGAGCGCATAGAGAGCCAGCGAGACGGTCAGAATTGTGTCCAGATGGTTCATGAGCGTTGTTCCCTTGGTGCCCAGATCTACCCGCTGCGATCAGTTCCAACAGACGAGACATTCCTTGCTGCTACTCTGGCTCTATTTTTCCGTATCTCTGCGACAAGAGCGCGGCCACTATTCGACCGTCCAATTCCATCGTTTAATTGCCGGGATCCCTTGATAATAGCCGAGAATGTTGAGAGTCCCGGTATCCAGGAGAAGGTGGCGGCCCGCTCTCGCGGCGAATCCTAACCAGCGCGCCGCCAAAACGCGCAGCAAGTGCCCGTGCGCGAAGAGCACGACATTTCCTTGCTCGCCGCGGGCTCTGGCGATGACCCGATCAGCACGGTCACCCACCTGCTCAGGAGTCTCCCCGCCTGGACAGCCATCGTTGAAGAGCAACCATCCCGGGGCCTTTTCTCGAATCTCACGCGAGGTCAATCCCTCGTATTCGCCATAATTCCATTCCATCAGATCACGATCAATTTCAGCGCGCTCGCCGAGACCAGCCAACTCGCAAGTCTTCCGCGCGCGCTGAAGTGGGCTCGTCAGAACCAGCGCGAAGGTCTCCCTGGCTAGCACTGGCTCCAACAGCTGGGCCACCTTTCGGCCGTTCTCCGTGAGCGGAATGTCAGTACTTCCGGTGTGCTGGCCGCTTAAACTCCATTCCGTCTCGCCATGCCGGATGAGGTAGACTTGCTGGCTCTCCGTACTCATCTCCGCCTCTCGCGGCCACGCCCGCCAGACGGACGCTGCCATGCCGCTCTCACCGAGGTGGCTTTTGCATCACTTCCATCCCAAACGGTTTACGCATGCGACCATTTCCAATCACGCACTTCGGGCATGTCATCGCCGTATTTCCGGATATACTCTTTGTGCTCAATCCGCTTGTCGCGCATGTACTGTTTCATATAACCCGCGCCGGCTCCGAGCTTCACGACCCGATCGATCACGTCCATAACCAAGCCGAAGCGATCCAGATCGTTCATCACCACCATGTCAAATGGCGTTGTGGTAGTGCCTTCCTCTTTGTAGCCCCGCACGTGGAGATTGTCGTGATTAGTCCGCCGGTAGGTAAGCCGGTGAATCAGCCACGGGTAGCCGTGAAAGGCAAAGATAATGGGTTTATCGGTCGTGAACAGCGCATCGAACTCTTTATCCGTCAGCCCGTGTGGATGCTCGCTCTTAGGCTGAAGCTTCATGAGATTGACCACGTTCACCACCCGAATTTTGAGATCGGGAAGCTCGGAACGCAGGAGCTCAACCGCGGCCAACGTTTCCAGGGTAGGGATGTCGCCGCAGCAAGCCATGACCACGTCCGCCTCGCCCCCCTTGTCGTTACTGGCCCACTCCCAAATGCCGATTCCAGCGGTGCAGTGCTTAATCGCGGCATCCATGTCCAGATACTGCAGGGCGGGCTGCTTGCCCGCCACGATCACGTTCACGTAGTTGCGGCTCCGCAGGCAATGGTCGGCCACGGACAGCAGGGTGTTGGCATCCGGCGGCAGATACACGCGGACCACCCCGGCCTTCTTATTGACCACGTGATCGATAAAGCCGGGGTCCTGATGAGAGAAGCCGTTGTGATCTTGCCGCCAGACGTGTGAGGTAAGTAAATAGTTCAGCGATGCGATCGGTCGTCGCCACGGTATTTCATCTCGCGTTACCTTCAACCACTTGGCGTGCTGGTTGAACATCGAGTCGATGATATGGACGAAGGCTTCATACGTTGAGAAAAAGCCATGTCGTCCGGTCAGAAGGTAGCCTTCCAGCCAGCCCTGGCACGTATGCTCGCTAAGGATTTCCATCACTCGCCCGTCCGGCGCCAGACCTTCGTCTTCTGGGACCGTCTCCGCCACCCAGGTGCGATCCGTCACCTCAAAAAGCGCGCTCAATCGGTTCGACGCCGTTTCATCCGGGCCAAACACGCGAAAGTTCCGTTGCTTTTCGTTTAGCTTCATGACATCGCGCAGAAACTGGCCCAGCACTCGAGTCGCCTCCGCGACCACGACTCCCGGCTGGGGAGCATTAACTGCGTAGTCGCGAAAATCCGGCATCCGGAGGTCCTTGAGTAAAACTCCACCGTTCGCGTGAGGGTTGGCGCCCATCCGGCGATTTCCTATGGGAGCAAGCGCCGCCAGCTCTGGCTTGAATTCGCCGGTTTCGCTAAAAAGCTCCTCAGGCTTGTAGCTCTTCATCCAGTCTTCAAGCAGCTTGACGTGCTCCTTCTTCCCGGCCATGTCGGCGAGAGGCACCTGGTGTGAACGCCATGAGCCCTCCGTTTTCTTCCCATCTACTTCCTTGGGACCCGTCCAGCCTTTCGGCGTTCTGAGAACGATCATGGGCCAGCTTGGCCGCTGAGCGGTTCGCTTCTCCCGCGCCTCGCGCTGGATTGTCTTGATCTCCTCAACGGCCGTGTCGAGCGTCTCCGCCATTAGTTGGTGCATCTGTTCAGGCTCTGAGCCCTCCACGAAGTAGGGCTTGTGCCCGTAACCACCGAACAGATCTTCCAACTCGCGCTTACTGATCCGCGCGAACAGAGTGGGATTCGCAATCTTGTAGCCGTTTAGATGAAGAATGGGCAGCACGGCGCCATCCGTTACAGGATTCAAAAACTTGTTCGAATGCCAGGCCGCTGCCAGCGGGCCGGTTTCCGCTTCGCCGTCCCCTATCACGCACGCCGCAATGAGTTCGGGATTGTCGAAAGCGGCGCCGTACGCGTGGGCGAGCGAATAGCCGAGCTCACCTCCTTCGTTGATCGAGCCTGGCGTCTCGGGGGCGGCATGGCTCGGAATACCCCCAGGGAAGGAAAACTGCTTGAATAACTGCCTCATTCCTTCTTCGTCCTGAGAGATGTTCGGATAAAGCTCGCTGTAAGTGCCCTCTAGGTACGTGCTCGCCACCATGCCGGGTCCGCCGTGCCCTGGACCGCAGATGTAGATCATGTCCAGATCATATTTTTTGATCACCCTGTTGAGATGGACGTAGATGAAATTCAGCCCCGGCGTCGTTCCCCAGTGTCCGAGTAATCGCGGCTTGATATGCTTCAGTGTCAGCGGCTCTCTGAGGAGAGGGTTATCATAAAGATAGATCTGCCCGACGGAAAGATAGTTCGCCGCCCGCCAGTAAGCGTTTATCTTGCGCAGTAATTCATCAGAGTGTGGCTTATCCATAGATTTATCACCTCGCGTTCACATTTGTTTGGGCTCGAAACCCAAGTAGACGGCAAACAGCCCTAACCCCGCGGCGAAGACTGCTGACGATGCCAAGAATCAAGATGTTTGTTACAGGACCTTTCATAATTTACCTCCGTCTTGAGCCTATAACTATAAACTGACCAATCAAGTTAGGTCGCGCATGCATAGGAGCAAAGCGCGCCGCGGCTCATTGAAGGGCGTGATCACGCGCACTGAGACCCGATGATATGTTCGGTTAGCCGAACCTATCCACTCTCATAACAACTGACTTTCTCTAGCCGCTCATTGAGTCAACGTCCTGGTAGCGGTTTGCGCGATGAGACTTGCCATCAGGCGAACGGGCCTATCAGCCGACTCCACTTCACTTTTCAGCGCGAGCGCAGGCAAGGCGCGGCCATCTTGGGCCGCCGGTCGCGGGTGAACACGCCTTTAAAGTTCATCCCGCCCGCGCGGCTGACGTTCTGGCCGGTCCCTGCCCATAAACGGCCGCTCCGCTCATTGTTTGGTTCATTTTATTTCACTATGATGCGCAAGAGCTGCACCAACAGCGATCGACAAATCTCATACGATAGACTTGCCAACATACGCTATGAAATCTCCACACTCAGTCAACTTGCCTGGCCTCGAAGACAAAACCTTTTTATTGCTGATTGTCGCGGTATCGCTGGCATTCGCATGGATCCTCTGGCCGTTCTTCCGAGCGGTTTTCTGGGCAACCATCCTGGCGATCATGTTTGCGCCGCTGTATCGGCGGCTGTCGAGATCGATGCGGCACAAACGCACACTTGCTGCGCTCGCTACAGTGATGATCATCCTGATGATCGTGATTCTGCCGTTAACGCTGGTCGCGGCGTTGTTGCTACAGGAAGGGTTCAGCGTGTACGAGAGGATCCAGTCGGGAGAGCTGAATATCGGCGGGTATTTTCAGCAGGTCTTTGACGCTCTACCGTCATGGGTGACCGATCTACTGGACCGCTTTGACCTGACAAACCTTGGCGTGATGCAAGAGAGACTGTCTGCGGGTCTGATGAAGGGCAGTCAGTTCCTGGCCGCCCAGGCTCTTAACATTGGCCAGAACACGTTCGACTTCATCGTCAACTTGTTCATCGTGCTGTACCTGCTGTTCTTT
>DASQUN010000869.1:0-2549 GCA_035641275.1 Candidatus Udaeobacter sp.
TGATAATAAAATCAGCCTGCGCGGCAAGCTCGTCGAGATCCTGCTTGGGCGCGCCCTGCTGCGCCGTGATCTTCCGCCGCTTGATGACACCGGCAACGCCGAATTTCTCTCTGAGCAATTCCTCAAAGCGCGCTTCCAACCTATCCGCATTCGGCTTACTGTTGTCCAACAGTCCGACGATTTTGCCTTTGAGATCGGCGAATTTGGGCAGCGCGGCAACTTGCCTCGCAGATGTCCGCGCTTTTCCCTCGGGACTCAAAACAATCATGCTTCAATCCTCCTCTCGCTAACGATTAACCAGACTTTGCGCGACTTACATTATATAGGCGAGCCGACCCGGCCGTGTCAAAGAACGGAGGACGGCCTGAGGCGCCGCGCGCCGATCCCCATCGGTCGCTTTAGAGGGTTGATCAGTTTCATGCCGGTTCTTCGAGGGGGGATCTACCAAGGGATCTAAATCAGGGGGACGAAAATCTGTCAACATGCAGGACATACGAAGGAGTTCGTAAGTAAGGTGCCACGCAGCGACCGAGGCCGAGTCATGGAGCACAGACCCATTGACCGTGCCCGGAAGGGCTCGGCCACGGTCGAATAGATGTCAGGTGTCCACATATTAATGAACTCATCAATAATAGGAAAATTGCCGATCGAACGGAACCCTTACGATTGCAACTTCCTTGCTCTATTGCTGGTCACAGTTCGCAGCGCTATCTTGATAAATGATTTTGAGAGGTGTTTTCGTTTCGGTTTTCCAGTTGATCTATCCATGAATGACAGGCTTGCAATCGCTGCTGCGCTGCGGGAAATTAGCCGGCTCCTCCAAGTCAAAGGCGACAATCCGTTCAAATCCCGAGCCTACGAACGCGCTGCTCAAGCGCTCGAAGGTTTTGACGGCGATCTCGATTTGCTGGTCAAGGACCGGGGCCTCACGCAGCTCAGCGGCATCGGGGCTGGGCTTGCCGCCGTGATCGAAGAGCTTTACAGCACAGGTCGGAGCGCCGTGCTCGAACAGTTGCGCCAGGAGTTGCCGCCGGGCGTGGTCGAACTCAGTATTGTTCCCGGGCTCACCTTGAGAAAGATAACTGCGCTCCATAGCGCGTTGCGAATCGAAAACATTCCGGATCTTAAGACGGCGTGTGAAAAAGCGCTGGTTAGAAACGTTAAAGGCTTTGGCGAAAAAGCCGAAGCTAAGATCCTTCAAGCAATCGAAAAGCTGGAAACGAAAGAGCAACGGACGCTGTTGAACCATGCCCTCGAGGAGGGCGAGCGGCTGCTGCAGCATGTTCGCGGAGCGTCGGAAGTTGTGAGGGCGGAGATCGCCGGCGCCCTGCGGCGCCGCAAAGAAACCGTGCGGAACATTCAAATAGTCGCTGCCAGCACGAAACCTGAACCTGTTCTGGATTATTTTCAGCGGTACCCGGCAGTCCTACGGACCCTGGAACGAGGCGACCACCGCTGTAAGGTGCGCCTGGTGAGAGATCTCGATGCCGAACTGACGGTGATAGCGCCAGAGAACTATGTCGGCGCACTTCACCAATCGACGGGATCCGCCAAGCACTTAGCCAAACTCGAAGAGATTGCTCGCTCAAAGGGAATCTCGCTCGGTGCAGACGGCTTGGGCAAGGGATCACGAAAATTAAAGGTAAAAGATGACAGTGAAATCTATCGCCACCTGGGATTGTCGGTCATTCCCCCCGAGCTACGCGAAGACGAAGGGGAAATTGAAGCCGCCTTGTCCGGCACTCTGCCCAACCTGATAACGGTCGAAGACGTCCAGGGAATGACACACTGTCATACGATCTACTCCGATGGCAAAAACACCATAGAAGAGATGGCGCTCGCCGCCGACGGGATGGGCATGAACTATCTCACCATCACCGACCACTCGCCGAGCGCATTTTATGCGCGGGGGGTCAAGACCGATCGGCTAAAGGCTCAATGGGAAGAAATGGCCAGGGTACAGGAAAAAGTCAGAGTGCGGCTCCTTAAAGGAACCGAGTCCGACATTCTCGAGGACGGCTCATTGGACTATCCCGACACGATTCTCGAACAGTTGGATATCATCATTGCGAGTATCCATGTACGCGCTAAGATGGACATCGATCAGATGACCCGGCGCATTTTGGGAGCGATGCGATCGCCTTTCTTTAAAATTTGGGGCCATCCTTTAGGAAGACTCATTCTGTCGCGCCCACCGCTCGAATGCCACATGGAAAAAGTTTTGGATACGATTGCCGGCTCGGCCGCAGCGATTGAAGTGAACGGCGACCCGCGCCGGCTGGACTTGGAACCGCGCTGGGTTCGGGCAGCGCGACAACGCGGCATCAAGTTCGTCGTTTCCACCGATGCCCATTCGACTAACGCCCTGCGAAACTTGCGGTACGGTGTATTTATGGCGCGGCGCGGCTGGCTCACGCGCGATGACGTCTTGAATACTCGGAATACGGATGATTTTATGAAAGCCGTCCACCCATGAATCGTGTTTTTCTTCTTTCACCGGCGAACTGCAACGGAGAGCGAGCGCGATGGGTACTGAAGCGCAATGCCGG